>JAZSMG010000190.1:0-14646 GCA_045535775.1 Christensenellaceae bacterium
TTTTATATATAATATAAAAAAGTTTAGCAGTTGCCTATTTTTTAGACTTTACACGGGTTTTTAAAAGCATAATAACAACCGGGGATAAAATTGCAAGAATTACAACCGCCACCGATATAATTAAATAAATGGGATCAAAAATTTTAACCAAATATTCGTAAAAGGTAAGTTCATCATCTAACGCAGTGCCAACGTAAACGTAATCATATTCCCCACCCGAATTTTTAACGCAGAGGAAAATTTCCGCCTCACTTTCTAACGTGCTAAAGGTTATAGACCTTTCCGCTATGGGTGCGCTATTAACCTCAAGCACCTTATATAATCCACACTTGCCTTCTTCGAAATCTTCCGCTTGTATTTTAAAAGAGCCCTTTTGGACTTTTCTGCCCAAGCGATTTGTGGAACGAATAGCCATTGCGTAAGCTTCTTCGTAATTATTCCCACCATTCCATCTTACCTCATATTTGCCGTTAGGTAAGCGTTTTAAGGCTACGTTATTGCTGTTTAACGCACCTTCTGCCCCTTCATCATCCGGAAGTTCAACGGTAAAGGTCACTGTTTTTGCATCCTTATTAACTGTTACTTCCTTAAATAAAATACCGCTATTTTCGCCGTTGGAATAACTAATAACCGTTTCGCTTGGAGAAGTAAGACTGCTAACCAAATTAGAAGTGTTCTTACTTTTATCGCTATTACCGTAGTTATCAAAGGAATAATAACCGACGAAGTCTAAGGTGCAGCCCACCTTACCGTTTGCAAGCATTGCGTAAGAAAAATCGTTAAAGGGGGAGGAAAGTTTTTTGCTTGTTTTAGGATTACCAACCCTAAACACGTAAACCTCGTCTTTACCGTACATATTACCCATATCTGTTGAAGTGGGCAAGCCTTTAGAGTTTATAAATGCGTTTTCAGGCGCAACGCGGTAAATAATAAGCCCGTCGCCTGAAAGACCGCCGTCGAAGGCGCAGTCTTGAGTTGCGAGCGAAGCAGAACGAAGCTCTGCCATAAAATATTCGCCCGTTTGCAAATAGTTATTCAAAACTATTTTAACCGCCACCTGCCCCTCTTCCATAGATAAAGGCAAGGTATAACTTCCGCTTTTGGTCACGTATAAAATATTACTATAATCAAGCCAACCAAGCTTTAATCTTGTGTAAGCAAGCATGTTTTGCGGAATAGAATAAGCATTACCCATTACGTCAAATTCCCCAACCGATTCGTAAGAAGCATCTTCATAAGAATAATAATCCGCAAGCCCCAACAGGTGTGCAGTTTCATGCGTTAAAAGACCGATATTGTAAAGATTTTTTTCTTCTTCAGAAAGAACGGCGCAATTTTCACTTGCTTTTTTTGCAGTTATGCCTGATGAGGTTAACATATTGTAATGGCTTACCGCCACACCGCCAAGTTCTGCTTTTTCTAAGCCCTTGTAATCGTTTATGCTATCGTAATAACCGCCAAACGCAACCGAAGAAAAATCGTAAACCTTGCCTGCGTGTGGCCATAATACGTCACCCCAATCACCTGTTGCATCGCAATCTGATATAATAACCAAGCTATCAAGCTTGCCGTCACCGCTTAAATCGCCGGCGTAATCCGTGGGGATATCTAACTTAGAAAGTATTTCCCTAATTAAAAGCTGTTCCCTGTAAAGCCCATCTAAAAGAGGCAGTGCATCTTGCGTATTTTGTGCAACCTCTTCACCGCTTTGGTTAAAATATCTGTTATCGTATCCTTGGGGATTTATATCTTGATAACTACCGTTAATCCACCTATAGCGCGGTTTATAGTATTCCACAGGCTTATCTGAGCGAACAAATTCACTACCCTTTGCATTTATAATTTGCGTTTGTAAAAGCAGTTTTTCCTTGCTTTGCTTAAGCAAATAGTTTTTAACGGAATGAGCGGTGCTTTCGTACATTTTAAAAATATCATCTTTAAAACCGTTGGGAAAATTACTTCCATCTTTTTCAAAGGTCAAAAAGACAACGGTGTTTTTTAAGCTGTTTTGATTTGAGGATGAGCTGTTATTTTTATCCTTAGGAGTGCTTTCACACCCCGAAAACATGCTTATTACCGCCAAAAATATGACTAAAATTTTTATAAACTTTTTATTTTTCATACCTTTATTATATCATATTTGTAGACAAAAGGCATTTAAAATGTTATAATATTTAAAAAATTATAAAAAATTACGGAGGAGTTATGGATCTTTCACTTTTTTACGGTAAAAACTACCACTCTTCACGCGATGAAAGAGCTAAACAACTTTACGATTATTTTGTTAAAAAAGAGGGGAAAGCACCCGAATACGTCTTCTCTTCACCGGGAAGAGCAGAAATCTTAGGCAACCACACCGACCACAACCACGGTAAGGTTATGGTAGCTTCTATCAACTGCGACATTTTATGCTTTGCTTCACCCGTTAGCGACGGTAATATTACCCTTTACTCAGAGGGATATCCCCCAATTCGCACAACAGTTAACGACGATACTATCTCTAAAGAAGAATACGGCACTTCCCTTGCGCTTGTTAAAGGCGTTTGCACTAAGCTTCGCCAGCTAGGTTATAACTTTGGCGGATTCGTTGCCTATAACACTTCTAATATTTTTAAGGGAGCGGGCGTTTCTTCCTCAGCTGCGTTTGAGGTTTTAATTTGTGAAATTATTAACCTTATGTACTTAGACGGTAAGCTTGATCCCATTACTAAAGCTATCGTTTCACAGTTTTCAGAAAACGTTTACTTCGGCAAGCCCTGCGGTTTATTAGACCAAAGCGGTATTGCTTTAGGTTCTTTATCTAAATTAGATTTCAACACCCCCGAAAAGCCCGTTATAAGAACGTTAACCGCACCTGAAGGCTATACCTTAGTTCTTACGAACACCGGTGGTGACCACGCAAAACTTACCCAACACTATGCTGCAATTAGAACGGAAATGGAATCCGTTGCTCAGTATTTTGGTGAAAAGGTGCTTCGTGACGTTCCCGAAGAAAAATTCCTTGCAAGCATGCCGGAGTTAAAGGCTAACTTCTCTTCACGCGCTATTCTTCGCGCTATTCACTTCTACAACGAAAACAAACGCGTTGACCTTGCAGAAAAGGCACTTGACGAGGGTGATTCACTTGAATTCTTAAACCAAGTTGCTTCAAGCGGTTTAAGCAGTATGAGCGTTTTACAAAACTGCTACGTTCCCGGCGAAACCAATCAACCGGTTATGCTTGCAATCGAATACAGCAAGCAAATTACTAAAAAAAGCTTCTTCCGCGTTCACGGCGGTGGCTTTGCAGGCTCTATCTTAGCATTCGTTGAAAATAGCGAATTAGACGGCTACGTAGATAGCATGAAAAAGGTATTCGGCGATGCAAACGTATTTACCGCACAAATTAGAGCTACGGGTACTTGCGGTTACAAGCTCTAATTCGACCTTATTAGCTAAAACAATTTAATATTTTGCAATTTATCGCCACGGATTTATTATATAATTTCCTTATAATTCCCGTGGCGGTTTTTTTATGAAAAATTTCACCTATAAAACGTTAATAAAATATTTACTTTGCGCTTTTTGCTTTGCCGTTGCCAATAGCATTTCACTTCAGGTACCCTTTTCTATTGCATTTTTACCTGCATTTATGGGTAACGCTTTTGCACCCTTTTTTACCGCTATTTTATTTTCTTGCGTTGCCCTTTTCTTTTTTACAGCTAAACAGGTTGCTATTCTTTTTGCCGTTGCACTCTTTTTTGCCGTTGTTTTTAGCATATATAAAAACAAACAAAAGCAGGTTAAAGGTGAGTTTGTATTCTATCTACTAATCGCCCTTTTGCCATATATTATTACTAATATTTTTAAAGGTAATTTACAACAAAAATTAATCTATAGCGCGATTATCTATGCTTTTACAATAATATTCAATCTTTCTGTTAACGTCATTTTCGTTAATAAATTCCAAAAAAAATGCGCCAAGCACGAAAGGGTTTCACTATACCTTTTTACAGTTATTTTTTCCCTTGGTTTAATAGACATTTTAGGGGTGAATATTTATCGTATAGTTGCGCTTTCCGTTATGCTATTTTTATGTAAATTCTTTAAAGGGTCAAAGGCGTTTATTCCCGCATTTTTACTTCCAATTGCAATAGCACTATACACCAACGGACTTTCCGTTTTGGCCATTTTTCAAATTTACTGCGCAATCATACTGCTATTTATTAACTATTCCCCACTGCTTTCTGCACTTGCGTTAACGGTAACACAGTTTTGCATATTATACCTTACCGGCGAGTTATTTGCGTTTAAATTACAAGATTTTTTACTTACCTTTACACCAACCCTTTTATTCTTATTCACCCCACAAAAAATTATAGAAAAGTTAAAAGATTTTCTGCTTAGGTTTGAAGAGCCGGAGATTACAAGAGAAATTATCAATATGGAAAGGGGTATACTTTCTAATAAGTTAAACGAGCTTTCCGCTGTATTTTACGATATGGAAAACGCACTTAACGGCTTCGATGAACTGTTTTTTGCAGGCGAAAACGTAAGTGAAAAAATAACCGAAGAATGCATTGCCAACGTTTGTTCCGTTTGCCCATTTTACGTTGATTGCCAAAGAAAAGGTCACCCCATAAAAGATGATATGATTAAACTTATTAACGTGGGATTATCTAAGGGAAAAATATCGTTAATCGACTTATCGCGTGACTTTTCTTCATATTGCTACTCTGTTAACGGAATGATTTACGAAATTAACAGGCTTATTTTTATATATTTAGAGCAGGCAGAAGAAAACGAACAGTCTTTAAAATTTAAAAGGTTGTTTTCCGCGCAATCAAGCGCAATAGCCAAGGTGCTTGCACAGTTAGGATATGAATTTTCTGCACAAATAGAATTTAATAAAAGAGTAGAAAAAATAGCCGTTAACGCGCTGAACGAAAGGGGGATTAGCTGTAAACAAATAATTTGCGTGGGGGATAACGTTCACACACTGTTTGAAAATGATAAAATTGTTTTTTCTAAGGTGGCTAGCATACTTTCTTCTGCTTTAAATAAGCCTTTTTGTTTAAAGAATAAAAGAGAATTAAAGGGTGGCACGGTTGCAATATTTCAAAACGCACCGCAGTTTGATGCTTGCTTTGGCGTTGCGCAAAGATGCAAGGAAGGAGCTAGTGTTTGCGGTGACTGTCATTCTCTTACAAAAATTGATGAAGGGAGATTTTTGGTTTCTTTATGCGATGGAATGGGAAGCGGATATAAGGCCTATAAGAATTCGCAAACGGCAATTTCTCTTTTTGAAAGTTTTTATAAATCGGGCTTATCGCGCGAAAGCAGTTTGGAGGTTGCCAATAAAATACTATCTGCCTGTGCAGAAGATAGCTTTGCCACGCTTGACTGCGCTATTTTTGACCTTTACGACGGTAAGTGTGATAGCATAAAAATAGGCGCATCCTGTGGGTTTTTAATCGGTGAAGATTACGTTAAAATTATAGAAAACGATTCCCTTCCACTTGGAATTTTGGATGAAATTCAACCAAATTTTAATACTTTAACTTTAAATTCCGGGGATATTTTACTATTGCTTTCAGACGGAATATCAGACGCATTCTTTTCTAACACCGATACGGTTGACTTTTTGATGAGCCAAAACACAAAAAATCCGCAAACACTTGCTAATAATTTATTGGAGGAGGCCATTAAAAATTACGGCGGTGTTGCAAAAGACGATATGACTGCAATTTGCGTTAAAATTTACACCAGATAGCCATATATTTTTATTAAATTTATAATAAAGAATAATTTGCGGCACTTAACGGCTTTAAATATATCGTTTAACACCCACCTTTTAAGCAATAAAAATTATAAAAAAATTTGCTTATTTTTTGTCATAAACCTATTTTATTTATAAGTTTTATATGCTATAATAATATTGCTCTTGGAAATATTATTGGGAGGAATTTTACAGTTAAAGCATATTATTTTAAAAACCTTAAAAGAAAAAAGATAAATCCCCCTGTAAGTGAGTCGCTTAAAGAGGGATTTTTGAATTGTTTTTTTCCTTGCCACGTAAAGGAGGAGAATAATGGAACTTGTAACAGTGCTTTCAAAGTACAGCGTTGACTGTGTTGCCACGGCTATTTTTACATGCCTTGCAGTTTTTACAGTTAAAAGAAAATTAAAACTGCCCGATAAGGCAAATAAACTGCTTCCCTTTGGGTTTGCCTTTATTATTTATGCAATTTCTGCACTTTTTAACCTTATCAGTATGGATTTAGTTATTAGTAAAAGCATGACTGCAGGCGGTCTTGCAACTGTGATTTACGCATTTTGCGGTGGGTATTCGCTTAGCAAAGAGGAAGAACTTGAAAAGCTTATGTCTACTCTTTTAAAAACGGTGGTTAAGGATGAACAGATTACCAAAATCACAGATGAGATTATTCAAGGCTTAAACAGCGAGCAAGATGACGGGTTAATTACCGTTAGAATTAGCGATTTAATTCGCGCAAACGTAACCGAAGAGGTAACCGAAGAAAAAATTCGCGCAGTTGCCACCGTTTTTATTCAGGCATACAGGGAACTTTCTTTAAATAAATCAATTACTAAATAACTATTTAGTTATTAACTTTAATTTGATTTTTAATAATTCAATCCTTTTTTTATAACTCTTTTTGTTTTTAGCAAAAAAAAGCCGTAACGTTAAGTTACGGCGATTTTTTTTATTAAACTATAGGGTTGCTCCTACCCGTTTATAAAAATTAGTCTAAGTTAAGAACTCTTAAAACACCTACTGCGATACAAACAATAACACCGATAGCAACGGTTAACCATTTCCAAAGCATACCGCCTAAGAAAATGAAAGAGATAAGCATAACGATACCAGCAACTGCGAAGCAAGCTAAACCAAGATCGTGATAGCCAAGCTCTTTAGCTTTAAGCTTTAATACGGTGTAAACGATACCAGCTACGAAAATAGCACAACCGATGATAGCAACAGCAACGAAGCCACCGTCAGAAAGAGCGGTTAAACCGTCGAAAGCGTCAACTAAAATACCGCAAAGGATAAGAACGCCAACAATAACTGAAGGAATAACTACACCAAATTTTTTAATAATGCCTAAATAGTAATTGCCAATCTTTTTTAACATAATATTTCTCCTTTTTTTGTTGCCGAGCTACTTTCGCGATTTTGGAGCACTAAACCAAGCACACACGGCAATTTTGTATTAAATAAATACTTTAACCATTTTATAACACTTATTCACATTTGTCAACCCTTTTTCTAAAAAAAAAGCATTTTTCACCATTTTTTAACAATTCAACGTTAAAAATTACAAGTTGAATGCAATTTTTCCACTTTTAAGCACTTGCTTAATATTTTTTTGCACAAAAATCAACAATAATTGATTAAATTACTTCCTAATTGCGTTGAATTTTACCCATATTTATGATATAATATTACTAATTAGTGTTATAAAAAGCATTTTATAGTTATAATTCGCATAAAAAAATCTTATGCGTTATAATTTTATTATATTCACTTAATTATCAATTAGTTACCCATAAAGCAATACGCCACCGTAAAAAACATTATGCGGTGAGGAGAAAATTACATGCAAAACAACGAAGAAACAAAAATTATCATTGCAGAAAAATTTAAATTGCTCTTACAAAAACACAAATTTAGCGAAATAACCGTTTGTATGCTTTGCGAGGAATGCAATTTAAACCGCAAGTTTTTTTATAAATATTTCCGCGATAAGTACGATTTATCTACTTATATATTTAAAAAAGACTTCTTAGACGGCTTTTCTGGGCGAGATTTATCCTTTTCGGAGTTATTTGAGCCAATGATTGTTTACTTTTACGATAATCAAAAGCTTTATAAAAAACTACTTGAAAAGATTGAGCAAAACTCATTTACGGAAACCTTACACACAATAATTTGTGAATACCTTTTAAAAGAAAAAGCTCTTGCTCTTTACGTTAACGAAAACGAAAAAAACTTCACCGTTAACTTTTTTGCGGATGCTTTGGTTATTTCTATTCGCAAATGGATTGTTTCCTATAATCCCTATCCTGCAGAGCAGTTTCTTAATAATTTAAGAGGACTTTTTATCCCACTAATGGATAGATTATTTTAAAAAAAGCCCCTCTATAAGTCGATTAACGGCTATTTAATATTTTTTTTAAGTTTATTATGAGAGGAAAATATAAGGTTAAACAGCCCGTAAGATTTTATTCTTTATCGGACTATTTAAAACAAAAATTTAATACCAAGGTTTACAAACTAGCCTTAGACGGAGGTATGACCTGCCCCAATAGAGACGGAACGAAAGGAAGCCGTGGTTGTATTTTTTGCAGTCAAGGCGGAAGCGGTGATTTTGCCGTTAATGCGCTAAACGATTTAGATAACGCAATCAATCAAGCAAAGTTAAAGGTTAAAAACAAAACGAGTAGCACCGCGTTATTTATTGCTTATTTTCAAAGTTACACCAATACTTACGCCTCAGTTGATTATTTAAGAAAACTCTTCCTGCCGGTGATAAACAGAGAGGATATAGTTGCTTTATCTATTGGAACGCGACCGGACTGTTTACCTGATGACGTTCTTTTACTAATTGAAGAGCTTTGCAAAATTAAACCTGTATTCGTTGAGCTTGGCTTACAAACCATTCATGAAAAAAGCGCGCAGTTCATACGCAGAGGGTATAAGCTTTCTTGCTTTGACGATGCAGTTAAAAAACTAAAGAAGGTGGGAGCTAACGTTGTTGTTCACCTAATTATGGGCTTACCTAACGAAAGCAAGGAAGAAATGTTAGAAAGTGTTAAATACGTTGCTAAAACTCAGATCGACGGCGTTAAACTACACCTTTTGCACGTTTTAAAAAATACTGACCTTGCAGAGCATTATTTACTTGGTGAATTTAAAACTCTTACAAAAGAGGAATACTATGATATTATTGCTGAAGCAATTCAGCTACTTCCCCAAAGCGTGGTTATTCATAGACTCACAGGCGATGCACCAAAAAAACTATTGATTGCCCCAAGTTGGTCTGCAAACAAAAAGGACGTACTTAACGGAATGAATCAATACTTTAATGAACACGATATTTTGCAGGGAAAACACTTCACAAATTAGCATATAAAAAAGTAAAGAGGTCTAAAACTAATTAGACCTCTTTTCTAGTTAAAATTTTATGCAAAAAATCAATTTAATTGCGCTATAAGTCGATTAACGGCTATTTCTTAATTATTTTCATATTGGATTTTTCTAATAGCCAGTAAGCGTCATCCATAATTTGATAGTCGTAAGAAATAACGTCTGCTTGCTCTTTAGTAATGCCATCTCTTTCACAAAGAATATTAGCGTATTCAACCAATCCCTCAAACGTGGTTAAGTTTCCGTGCCTACGCATAGCATAACTTTTGCCGTTGGTGTGCTTTGTTTTACCGTTAACGGTTACTGTTTCTTTCTTAATAACTTCTTTAGAAGCAGGCACGAAGCCTTGAGTTATCATGAAGGAATTCCAGCGGTAATGCTCTAAGATTGCAAGATTTTTACGCTTTGAAGGGGCAAATTCAACACCGTACTTAATAACGTGCTTTCCATCTATCTTATTTTTATAATAAGTGGTGTTAGGCATATCGCCCTTTGCGTATATTTGCATATATTCTTCATATGAAAGTGCATTACCCTTTTCACTGTTTAAGCAGTAATCCAGTCCAATTAAATTAAGCTTTGAACGAAGGCTTAAACAACAGTACAGGCTTGATTCTCTTTCTGCCTGAGTTTTCTTTGAAAACCACTTTTCATCCGCCTCTTTTTTATAGTTTTCTATAAACTGCTCGTCTATAACCTCACCGCCATTATTTTTAACCGAATATTCTATATCATAAATAGCATTTCTTAAAAGTGCCATCTGCGTAAGGTTATCGCATTTTATATTGTTTAGATTATAAACGGTGGTTTCATTGCCAAAATAGAAGCAGTTATTACTACCTTCTATTAAAGCGCCAAGTTTTTCCTTAGAGCTTTTACAGAATAAGTAACAGTTTTCAATACCCCATTCATCCTTTTTAACGCAAAGTTTTTTGGTTACGTCTAAGTTATCTAGATCATTACCAAGCGAAAGAAGTATTATATTGATAGAGTTGGGGTTTTTACAAAGTATTTTTTTAATTTCACCGTAAAACTCACCATCGTTAATATTTATTTGCAGATAATGCTCGTTCGCAGGTAAATCGGGAAGTTCTAAATAATCTTCCGGCTTAAAATCTTTACGTTCCTGCTTATAGCGGTTATAGCCGTGGTTAAGATTTTTATCACTTTTTGCTTCTTCCTTATCTATTATATAATAATCAACGGGCTTAAGCTTAATTTTTCCGTCAACACTTGTTAAAAACTGATTGTTTGCAACGGAGGTTAGAAAAACTTGCCTATTCGTATACCCAAAGCCCACAAAAATCACGTTAATATCCGTTTCAGGCTTTAAAAGAGCGGTTGAATAATCAACGTGTTTTGATGATAAAAATGAAGATAGCGGATATTTATCTATAAAATCTACTGCCATTTCGTGGAATGGATCAACGTATCGCAAACATCCTCTGCCCTGTTTAACAAGGTCAAGATATATTTCTTCATAGGCAGGATTACCAAACACGAATACCTTTAAGCGCTGAAGCAAAGTATGGTTGTTACCTACAACTTCTATTTGTTCAATAAAACGTTTGCACAAATCAAGGTTTAATTGCGAATTAACCTCGTTAATTACAACGGTAATTTCACCTTTATTTAACTCGTTAAAAATACCTTTTACAAAATCCGCTCTGTTGTTTTCTTTGTGATAAAATATCTTTTTAAAATATAAAGCTTCCTTTTCATCATCATCTAAATCAGCAATTAGCAGTCTTTGCATATTTTCTTCTGAAAAATATATATCTGCATTTTCCTCTCTTTCACCAAATATATATAGCTTTGGCTTGCCTGTATGACGAAGATAAAATAAATGAAGAGCGTTGCTTAAACGCTGATGAACCAAGGAAAGTGTAAATAAAAGAGCGTTAAAAGCAACTAGTACAAAGCCCGTGTGTAACGTTATATTAAATATATTACTTGCTTCTATTAACGCGGTTATTTCCCCGTACTCATACTTAAGCACCACTAAATTAACAAGTTTTGTAAGCGATTTAAAAAACGCTAGATGAAGAGCCGTTCCGTTATATAAAAAAGCAATCATATAAAGGGGAAGCATGCTAACGTAAATAAAGGCAAATCTACCTTTGCGGAAATTACGCAAATAACTTAAAGCTTCCTTTCTTGGGCTTATTAACGTTTTAACAACCGTGATAGCTGTGTAAAGGGCTAAAAATATTAAGCATATCACAGATATTACGTTACATATTATTAGTTTCATTTTAATTATTTTCCTTAAAAAGTCGGTCTATAACGCGATTAACGCGCATTTTATAATTTTTAGTAAAATATTCAACGCCTTCCGTTCCCCTTTTTAAGGTAGTGAAGGCGTTTGATTTTTTAACTATATGCAAACAAGAATAGCTTAAGTAACTGAGATAACTTTGCATAACCTTTATATTCTTGCCACTATTAAATTTTTAACGGAAGCCGATTTTACGTGTCTTTTTCTCAAACTGCTTAAACTCCTTATCGGTTGAAGCAAGTTCGAAATCCTCTTTTGTAATAACTATCTTATCACTCTTTAAATTACGCTGTCTTATAGCGCATTTAGCAAGCGTTCTTTCAAATAGGTTACGAACGAATCTTGCGTTACTAAACTGCTTAGAATCCACAAAATGATCGGGTAAAGAGTTAAAATATTCATTTGCTTTTTCAAAAAGACCTTCTTCTGCAACGTAAGGTGCTTTAATCATGGTTTTAAATATTAAGCCTAACTCTTCGCGATTGAAGTTGGGGAATTCAATTACGTAAGGCATACGGCTGGCTAAACCTTGGTTACCTTCCATAAGCTTTTCCATTTCATTGGGATAACCTGCCATAATTACCACTAAATCAGAACGGTTATTTTCCATTTCAGCAATAAGAGTATCAAGCGCTTCCCTACCGTAATCCTTACCGTCCGCATCACCTCTGTAAAGAGAGTAAGCTTCATCTATGAATAGAATTGAACCGTAAGCATCCCTACACATAGCAGAGGTCTTAGGTGCGGTTTCACCAATATATCTACCGCAAAAATCCCTGCCGGCGTATTCAAAGAAGTTACCTATACGTAAAACGCCCTTATCCTTTAAAACCTTGCCTATAATGCGGGCAACGGTGGTTTTACCCGTTCCGGGGTTACCGATAAAGCGCATATGAATACAGGGAGTTGAAGCACCGGTTGCTCTTGCAATTTCTATTTGAGCAATAACCTCTTCTACCCTTTGTTTAATTTTATCACCGCCAATCATACCGTCTAAGGTTTCCATACCAACGTCCGTATTTTCTACCTTATTACAAATAGCTTCTATAACGTCGGGACTAATAGTCTTATCTAACGCGCCCGTTTTAGAGCAAACTAAAAGTTTTTGGTAAAGCATTTCTGAAACAACCTTTTCTACGGTTGAAAATCCGTAAAATTTACCGTCCCTCTTTTCTTGGAAAATCTTTTCATCAAAACTGTTCCAAGCCTCATTACTTAAAGCAAAGGAGTATTCCTTAAGCTTGCTTTCTGCATATTGGCGAAGCTGTCCCTGTGTTAAAGCAGGGAATGAAACACCCTTTAAGAAAGCCATATCCGTAATACTATCCTTAACGCGGTTAAAAATTTCCTCATTAACGCAAGGTATTCTGTAAACCAATACGAAGGTTGATGACTTTTTGTTTATTTCACGAATAAATGAACGAAGCGAGCGGTTGTTAATGTTCGTCATCCATTCTGAAATATCTAAACAAATTAACAGCTGATTATTGGGGTTAAATTTTTCTGAAAGCTTGTTAAATAAATCCCTTAATCCGCCAAAAATTTCATCTTCCTTTTCTGCGCCTTTATTGGGGATAGCTAATTCGGCAACGGCCTGAGGGCTTAGTTTTCTTAAGCCCAAGCTACCAAGTAGCCCTGCAAAAAGAGAAAGAACGGTTGATAAGCCGTAGCCAGTGTTAATTGCAAAAAGGTAATTTTGATTTAAAATACATTCCAAAGAACCGCTTTGCTTAGCAATAGGAGCGATCGCAACAAGCTCGCGCGCAAGTGCTTTAAACTCATCTGCACCCACTAACGCCTCTATTTTCTTAAGATATTCATCACTGGAAGAAGGATCTTTTGAAGAAATATCGCCACATTCTTCACTTGCACCGTCAAATAAAGATTTTTCACCAAAGGTAGCCAAAACGCTGTCTTTACCCTTACCGTCTTTAGCAAGCCCCATCCCTTCGCCCATACTCTTTTCGGACTTCTTATCGTTTATACTAAATAAGGATTTACCTTCATCTGCAGAAGGAGCTTTATCCTCCACCTCTATGGCACTTAAATCTAACGTTTGGGGGAATATTCCGGTTACGTCCGTAACCTTTAAAACGGATTTGTAATCATTAACGCTATATTTTTCACGCAAGAACTTAATAACTGATGCTATCACGTTATTCGCAGAAATTTTAGATTGTTCAAAGATTACGGTGATTTTATCATTAAAAGACACCTCTGTCTGAACTGCATCACTGTAAGTTTCAGTAAGCATTTTTACAATTTCAGATACGATTAATCCAGAAGGGTGATTAGATAGTAAGTTTGATGAAATCTCAATTCTTAGTTTCATAACTGTTTCTCCATTTTTTCTTTAGTATTGCACAAAAAAACAATCACTTTTCGCGCACTAATAATATAATTATTAAAGTTATTATATCACACAATAAGCGTTATTGTCAAGACTAAAAATAACAATAATCAGTTAATTTGATTTTACTGTGTTTTCTTTTTAACCGCCAAGATTTGCGTTTGAGTGTAAAATTACCTTTTAACGCCCCACTTTACAGGGTTTTCAAACCTATTCCAATCCGCAGACCATAATACCGGTCTTTTTTCCGCCTCGCATTCCACACGTAAAAGCGGACATTTTAAAATTAGATGCTTAGCAACCCATTTTACGCTTTTGGGTATATAAAGATATTCCAATGACGCGCATTCGGTGAATAGATTTTCACCAAGCTCTTCCACCCCAAAAGGCAAAACTAAGTTTTTTAAGTTTACACATTTAATAAACGCCCTTGCACCGATTTTTTTTAAGGAATTACCAAAAATGACCTCTTCAAGTCCTTTTAAAAAGGCAAACACGTCATTTTCTATAACGGTTAAACTGTTTGGCAATATTATTCTTTTTATATCAATTAGATCGTAAAAAGCACGCGCGTTGATTTTAACAACCCCATCGGGTATAATCAATTCATTTACAGCTTTATCTAAAAGCTCTACGTTTACAAGCGCGCCTTCTTTTACGTTATAAACTGCACCGTTTTTTTGAATAATACCGCTTAACAATTAAAAAACCTCCTTCCCGTTTATTGCAATTAACTTGCTTTTATTTTATTAAAGTTTACCAAATTCGCTTGTTTTAGTCAATATTTTTAAGTTAATATGCATAAATATTTCTATTTAGGATGAAAATGCTTTTAAAATAACTGTTTTTTTGGTACAATTTATATAATGA
>JAZSMG010000217.1:0-5139 GCA_045535775.1 Christensenellaceae bacterium
CCATTAGGTAAGTGTTTTTACTTTTTTGTTAAACATAATAATTCTTAAAAATAAAGATGTTATGCGGTATTTTTTAAATTATTTCGTATTCAATCCCTTCTTCGCTTAAAAGCTTTCTGCCCATAAATACACCCATAACGGAAGCCATCATTAAGCCACGAGTCCAACCGCTTGAGTCGCCTAAGCAATATAGGTTTGCAACGTTAGTGTTAAGATCTTCATCCATTTTTACCCTATTAGAATAGAACTTTAATTCCGGCGAGTAAAGTAACGTTTCAGGTGAAGCAAAACCGGGAACAACCTTATCTACCGCCATGATAAAGTTTAAGATGTTAGTCAAAGAACGATAAGGCATTGCAGCGGTAATATCCCCAGCAACTGCATCAACTAACGAGGGGCGAAGATTTGAACGAGAAAGTTCCTTTTGCCAAGTACGCTTACCGTCTAAAATATCACCAAGTCTTTGAACTAATATATGACCGGCACCAAGCATATTAGTTAATTCACCAATTTTACGCGCATACTCAATAGGCTGATTAAATGGATAGGTAAAGTTATGTGAGCAAAGAATAGCCAAATTGGTGTTTTCAGATTTAAGTTCTTTGTAAGAATGACCGTTAACAACTGCTAAATTATTGTCATAATTTTCTTGGCTAACAAACCCACCGGGATTTTGGCAGAAGGTTCTAACCTTGTTTTTGAAAGGCTTAGGATAACCAACCAACTTTGATTCATATAGCGCTTTGTTTACGATTTCCATTACTTCGTTTCTAACTTCTACCCTAACGCCAATATCTACAGTTCCGGGTTCATGTGAAATATTATGCTCAAAACATAGTTTTTCTAGCCAATCGCTACCTCTTCTACCGGTAGCAACAATAACTTTGTCGGCAAAAATTTCAAATTGTTTGCCTTTTTCCGTTATTTGAGCACCAATACAAGCGTTATTTTCGATTATAAGATTATTACATTCGCTAGAAAATCTTAAATCAACACCACGTTCTTCTAAATATTTTTGAATAGAATAATAGATTTCTTGAGCCTTTTCCGTTCCCATATGTCTTATAGGACAGTCAACAAGCTTCAAGCCGGCTTGAATTGCTCTTTTTCTAATTTCCTTGATATCGTCGTTATTGTTTATTCCTTCGATATGCTCATCAGCACCAAATTCAAGATAAATTTTATCAGTATAATCAATAAGTGCCTGCGCTCGCATTTCACCTATTAAAGTTGGAAAATCCCCACCAACTTCATAAGATAAAGAAAGCTTTCCGTCAGAAAAAGCACCTGCGCCTGAAAAACCGGTAGTAATTCTACATGGCTTACAACCAACGCAAACCTTAGTATCCTTTTTAGGACAACTTCTTTTTTCAATAGATAACCCTTTTTCTATAATGGTTATTGATTTTTTTGAACCGTAACGAAGCATTTCTAACGCTGTAAAAATACCGGCAGGGCCTGCGCCTATAATTAAAACGTCTGTTTTCATATTTTTCCCTCTAATATTGTGTAGCATACGCTCACGATGTTATATTATAGCATATTTTTATCATTAGGTCAATTAAATTGTGCATATTATTATAGTAAAGAATTTTTTATTTATAGGTATAAATAAAAGGATGTTCTTGACTTTTATTTTAAACAAGTGTATAATAGAACAAAATAGATTTTAGAGAGTAAATATGAAGTTTAAACACAGTGCTTTATACGAAGCAATAATAGCGGTTTTACCAATTACCGCTTTAATACTAATAATCAACCTGTTTTTGGGTGAAGGGTTGAAAAAATACGATTTAATTGGTTTTATTATTGGTAATTTATTTCTAATAGGTGGCATGACGTTATACGGCATTGGTACTAAAATTTCCTTAACCCCCGTTGGTGATAGCTTTGGTAGTTATATCACAATGAAAAAAAAGGTTTGGATATTAATTGTAATGGGGATTCTATTAGGCTTTATTATTACGGTTGCAGAGCCGGATTTAAGCGTTTTAGGAACTCAACTAGGCTCAATTAAGTGGACGTTAATTTTAACAATAGCACTTGGCGTAGGTGTGTTTTTAGCACTTTCATTATTAAAAACGCTATTCAAACTTGATTTCGCGTTACTTATAATGTGTTTATACGCAATTTTATTTATTATTGCAATTTTTCTTGATAATAAATATCTTGCGCTATGCTTTGACTCCGGCGGGGTTACAACGGGAGCATTAACAGTCCCCTTTATTCTTGCGTTAGGCGCTTCAGTTGCAGGTATTGTCGGCGGTAAAAACAAAAGCGAAAACAGCTTCGGTATGACTGCCATTTGCTCCGTTGGACCAATAATGATGACGATGCTTTTGTGTATCATATTCAAGCCTGAAGTAAATCCTTCAATTACCCCTGAAAACGCAACGGATTTTGCATCTTTATTAAATATTTATTCAACGACTTTAATCCATTGCCTTAAGGAAGTTTTAATAGCTCTTGCACCCATTGCAGTATTCTTCTTTATATTCAACTTTATATCTTTTAAACTGCCCACTATCGAATTACTAAGAATACTATTCGGCTTCCTTTACACATATATTGGCCTCTCATTATTTTTAACCGGCGTAAACGCCGCGTATATGGGAACGGGCTATTTTATAGGAAAAAGCTTGGGCGCTTTTGAAAATAAATTTGCTTTAATTGCAGTTGCAGCTATGGTTGGTTTGCTAATTATTCTAGCTGAACCAGCAGTAAACGTATTGGTTAAGCAAGTTGAAGAGGTTTCAAGTGGCACTATTAAAAAAGCTACCTTAAAAATTGCTTTAGCTTTGTCAATGGCATTCGCTTTAGCAATTTCTATGTTGCGTATTATTTACGGTTTTTCATTATGGTATATTATAGGCATTGGTTATGCCATTGCCTTAGGACTATCTTTCTTCGTTCCAAAGGTTTACACCACTATCGCTTTTGACGCCGGCGGCGTTGCATCAGGGCCAATGACGGCAACATTCTTGCTTCCTTTAGCTATAGGTGCTACTGAAAGCATAGCCTCATCATCCGCAATTTTAACAAGCGCATACGGCTTAGTTGCAACGGTTGCCCTAATGCCCCTAATAACCATACAAGTTCTTGGTTTTGCAAGCAAGCTTAAGGTTAAGTACACTAAACATAGAATTGAAGCTATTCGTGCTCAAATTAGAAACGAAGAAATCATTGAATTTGAATAAAATATAATAGGAGTTAATATGAATCCAAAAGAAATTAAATTACGTTGCATGATAATAATTGCAGATCGTGGATTGGGTGACGCTATAAGTAATTTAGTTAAAGATTACGCTCACTTTCAATCAATAATTTTAGGCAGAGGCACCGCAAGCAGTGAAATTAAATCTGCCCTTGCAATTTCTGAGCCTGAAAAGGATATAATTTACTGTTTCATAGAAAAACATAACGTCAATTACGTATATAACCTAATCGAAGAAAATTTTGAACTTAACAAAAAACACAAAGGTATAGCCTTCACTATCCCCGTTTCTTCGGTTGACGGTTATACTTCATTTAAAATTCTTACAGGCAAAAACGACTAGGAGGAAAATTATGGATAAAAATTACGAATTAATAGTTGCAATAGTTAATCACGGATTTGAAGAAGAGGTTATGTCTGCAGCAAGAGCAGCAGGCGCTCGTGGCGGTACAGTATTTAATGCACGCGGCACGGCAAATGCTGATGATGAAGTTAAATTTTTAGGCATTTCCCTACACCCACATAAAGAAATAGTATTCATTTTAGCTCAATCAGATACAAAAAAGGATATTATGACCGCTATTAAAGATAGAGCAGGACTTGCTACCCCTGGTTCAGGCATTCTATTTACCCTACCGGTTGAATCAGTTATGGGTATTGATTTTTAATCAATTTAAAATGATAACGAAAAAAAAGAGTTCGGAAAACACCGAACTCTTTTTTTTTGCAAATCACTTTGCTAAATAATATTAAAAACAAAAATTTATAAGACCTTACTTAAAAAATCCTGTAGTCTTGCGGATTTTGGTTTATTAAAAATTTCTTCAGGCATACCGTCTTCTAAAATTTTCCCATCTGCCATAAACACTACTCGATTTGAAACGCTTTTTGCAAATTCCATTTCATGCGTAACAACTATCATCGTCATTCCAGACTTAGCAAGATCGCTCATTACAGTCAATACCTCTCCAACCATTTCGGGATCCAACGCACTAGTAGGCTCGTCAAACAGCATAACGTCGGGCTTCATAGCTAAAGCTCGAACTATGGCAACTCTTTGCTTTTGCCCGCCCGATAAAACTGAAGGATATTTATTTGCATATTCTTCAAGGCCAACCTTTTTAAGTAACTCTAAAGCCGTTTCTTCTGCATCAGTCTTTTTTATCTTTTTAAGTGCAACAGGCGCAATAGTTAAATTTTCTAACACGGTTAAATGCGGAAATAGATTAAACTGTTGAAACACCATACCGATATGGCATCTAATTTCATTTAAACTTTTACCAACAAACTTATCAATTTGATGCTCTTCATGTCGTATTTTAGCAATTTTATTATTTAATTCATTGTATTCAGGTGTTCCTACTTTATATTCTCGTAGATCCTTTTTTAAAAAATATCGTTCGTTTTTATATAAATACTTACCGTCAAATACAATCTCACCTGCATCAGGCATTTCTAACAAGTTTATACAACGCAATAAGGTTGACTTTCCACAACCGGAAGGACCTATTATAGAAATAACGTCACCTTTATTTACAGAAAAATCTACCCCTTGTAAAACTTTTAGATTTCCAAACTGCTTGTGTAAACGTTTGACTTTTATAATTTGATTATCCATTGCTAGCCATTCTCCTTTCACACAATTTAATTAAAGCAGTTATTATCATAACAAGGCCAAGATAAATTAGCGCTAGCATAATATATGGAATAAAATAATCGTACGTACTTTCTGCAATAGCAGTTAACGAACGTGTTAAATCTGTAACTGCAATTAGGTTTGCTACAGAAGTTTCTTTGATTAAGGCTATAAATTCATTACCTAAAGTAGGTAAAATATTTTTAATTGCTTGCGGCAAAACTATTTTAATCATTGTTTGAACGAAAGAAAAGCCCAACGCTCTGCCAGCTTCCATTTGGCCTTTGTC
>JAZSMG010000165.1:0-2144 GCA_045535775.1 Christensenellaceae bacterium
TTCGTAACAAAACATTTAATATTTAACGAAACAAAGCGAGCAACGCGTATTTAAAATACCTGTTGCTCGCTTGAGTTTTATATGCTTTATACTATTTTTTTTAGGGTAAGCTTAACAAAATTAAGATTATAAAAAACCGCGCTATAGCGCAATTATCAGCCGTTAGGCGGTTTTTTGGTTATCTTGTGGGAATAATAATTATGCCTGTTAATAAGCTCTATTATATTGTGAGTTTTATCCTTAGCCTTGCCGTTTGCTAAATTTTTGCTAGAGCGCAAATCAATAACGGAGCGTGGTGGGCGCTCTGCTCTGGCAGAGGATATTTGGGGCTTTTTAATAAGTGGGGAAGCAAAAGGATTGTAACTTTTTAAATAACTACCGCTTAAAGCGGATGTGCTTTCTTCTTCCGTAATGTCTTCTGAATTTTCTTCAGTGGTTGTATTTGCATTGTTTTCCGGGGTAGTGTTTTTATCTTTTAGGGGTGCGCTTAGCTTGGTTATTAAATCCCAAATGCCTTTATTTTCCATAAATTCCTCCTTGATTGGCAAAAGTAGGTGGTAAAACTAATAAAAGAACGAAAAGTTTAATATAATTATATTAATATTTTTAAGAATATAGAATTTTTTTGTTAAAAATGTTTGATTATTTTCTTTATTTGTTATATAATATACGAGTATATAATTGCGGATAGAATCGAAAGGTGGTTTTTCCGCACAATAAAGGAGCAACAGAAATGAAAAAAATCATTATCCTACTCGTTGCAGTTTTAACCTGCTTAACGGCAGTATTTGCAGGCTGTGGCGATTCAACCGGTTACGAAAACAAGCTTTCTGGCTTTGAAGGTGAAGTATCTTCAAACGGTGGCTTTGTAGTTCAAAAGGGTTCTTACGTTTACTTTATCAACGGCACGGAAAGCTATACCACAGATAACACCTACGGTAAAGTAGAAATGGGCGCTTTAGTAAGAGTTAAAGCAGACGATCTTTCTAATCCTGAAATCGTTATTCCCTCACTATTCGTTGCAGGCGATAAGACCTCAGGTTTCTATATCTTTGGCGAAGAAGTTTACTATGCAACTCCTTCTACCGCTAAGAACAAAGCCGGTGAAATTGAAAATAGTAAGCTTGCTTTCACTAAGACTTCTTTAGACGGTAAGACCTCTAACGTTATTATCACCGTTGATGATAACACCACTCAATACCGTTTTGTTGAATCTAACGGCGAAGTTTACCTTGTTTTAAAGACTGTTAACGAAGATAGCGAAACCGTTATTAAGGTTATCAGCACTAAGACCAAGGAAGTTATCGTAGAAACTCAAAAGGTAGAATCAGTTACCTTTGCAGATGATGCATCTGAATACGTTTATTACACCGTTACCGCTCACGATGAAGAATTAGATAAAGACGAAGCGTTTAACGAATTATGGCGTGTTAAATTAGACGGTACTAAGGAAATGCTTTTAGACGGTAAGAACTTTGGTGTTTCCGGTGCTAAGATTGCCGTTATCAAGGAAACCAAAGATAATCTATTCCTAAGCCTTACTTACGTTGATACTTCTGTTACTACCGTAACTAACTACTACGGTATTGCAAAGGCAAGCATAAGCGCTGCTAACGTAGAAAACAACCAAGGCGAAGCTTTAGTTCTTTTAAACAACGGCTCTAAGTCTGCTTCAACTATCTTCAGCGCAACCTCTTGGTACAGAAGCTTAGATAGTATCGTTTACTTAGATAAGACTTACGGATTAATTGAATACAATTATACCAATACCACTCTTCCCGAAGGTAGAAAGCTTATCGGTTACGGTAAGGATTTAATCACTTACACCGTTAAGTTCTGGCAACAAGAAGAAGTTAATGATGAAGCCGTTATGTATTTATACTTAACCGATTCTTCTAACTACTATTACAAGGTTAACGTTTCTGCTTTATTAGAAACTCCTAGCAACGAAGTAGAAGCTGAAAGAATTACCCTTAACGCAGTTGCTTCTTGGTATACCCCTGAAGTTGTAAACGGTTACTTCTTTGCTACTTACTCTGCAGAACCTTATACCGCTTTAGTATTCGCTGTTAAGAATGAAGCTCTTTCTGAAGAAGCTATTGACGCATTCGCAGAATTAGAAGGCGAAGAACAAATTGCAGAAG
>JAZSMG010000243.1:0-38034 GCA_045535775.1 Christensenellaceae bacterium
GAAGTTGGCGTTATTCCTTCCGTAATAAGAATGGATGACGGATTCCTATACGTTTACGATTTAGCCGAATATTTACAGCAAGGCGAAAACAAGCTTCAAATTTTAACAGCAGATAAACACACTGCGTTTAAGGCTAAATTAGTTTACTCTATTAACGGTAGCGAAACCGTTGTTGCAACAAACAGTTCTTGGGGCTTGATTGAACAAGAGGTTGCTTTAAGCGAAAAGCCCACCTATTATTTCTTAGGCTCTTCTGTAACTTACGGCTCTGCAACTAACGGTATTTCATTTGTAGAAGAGGTTCAAAAAACCCTTGGTTACAACGTTAAAAAGGAAGCGGTAAGCGGAACTACTTTGGTAGATAACGGCGCTTCTTCATACATTGCAAGAATGAAGACTTTACCCACTGAAAGTAGTGTTAATCGACTTATAGTACAACTTTCTACTAACGACGTAACTCAAAATATAGCCTTTGGCGAGCTTGCTACCGGTTATGATATTAACTCATTTAACACCTCAACCGTTATTGGTGCAATAGAATATATTATTGCATACGCAAAACAAACTTGGGGCTGTGAGGTAGTGTTCTATACTAACCACAAATACAACAATAACAGATATAACGCACTTGTTAACGAGTTATACAAGGTTCAAGCAAAATGGGGCATTGGTATAGTAGATTTTTACAACTATGCAGAAATGGAAAGATTAGATAGCGCGACCCTAAACTCTTACAAGGCAGATGACATTCATCCCAACGTTCAAGGCTACGCTTGGATGGGTAAGGTGTTTAGCGAATATATTCAAAACAGCTTAGAAAAGGACGTTGTTAGAAAATATTTGGCTGAATAATAGCAAACTAATTACACAAAAAAACAGCATAAACGTACAAAAGCCGAGGTTTGTTCCTCGGCTTTTGTTTCACCTTTTTACTGCGGATTGTTAAATAAAAAATAGTAAAAAAGACTTGCAGTAAGCAAACTGATGTGCTATAATAAGTTATATAGAATATACCGCTTTTAGCGAAGATATCACTTCTTTTTTAGATGAATTTTTTAATTAAAAATGCTTAATTTTAAAATATCTAATTAACTTTTTTGCTAAAAGTTAAAAAAATAATAAAAATTAGAAAAAGTTTGAATAAAAATAAAGTATTAGAAACGTCTTATAAGTGAAGATACTAAATAAAAATGAATACTTATTGGAAAAGCAATTGATTTTTGCGTAGTGATTTATCGCTTTAATTAATTTTATAGTTCTTAGTATCTAAATCTTTTTTGGAGGTGCTTATGAAAAAAATAAGATTTTTAAGCGTTTTAGTTTGTGTTTGTGCTTTGAGTATGGCGTTTTTTGCGCTTGGTGGTTGTGAGCAATTAGGCGGTGAAGATTCTGCTGTTTTACATACTCACAGCTGGGTAAACGCCACCTGTGTTAACCCAAAAACGTGTAGCGATTGCGGTGAAACACAAGGTCAGCCACTTGGTCATAACGAAGTAGAAGATAAAGCAGTAACCCCTACTTGTACGGAAGATGGGTTAACTGCCGGCAAGCATTGTGTCGTTTGCGAAGAGGTGTTAATTGCTCAAGAGATATTGCCTGCAATTGGGCATAAAACCGTTAAGGATAGTGCAATTAGTCCAGACTGTGTTAATACGGGCTTAACCGAAGGCTCTCATTGTTTGCGTTGCGGTGAGGTCTTTGTGGCGCAAGAAGTAGTAGATGCATTAGGACACAGTTGGGAAGATCCCGATTGCAATCAACCAAAAACGTGTAGCGAGTGTGGTGCAACGGAGGGTGAGCCTTTAGATCATATTTTTGTAAATAACTCTTGTGAGTCGTGCGGTAAAAATTTAAGTGACTACTTTAACTTTACTCTATTAGAAAACGACACTTATTCAGTAAAGATAAAGAATGCTGAAGATATACGTTGGCAAGTAATTATTCCAAGTGTCTATGAAAATAAGCCGGTAACGTGTATTGGTGAGATGGGATTATATAATTGCAAAAAAATGAGTTCGTTAGTAATTCCCCATTCTATTATCTCTATCGGTTATGCTGCATTTGAGGGGTGCGATTCGCTTGAAAATATAGAGGTTGAAGAAAATAATTTAACCTATAAAACGGTGGATGGAAATTTATATAATAAAAATGGTGATACGTTAGTGCTTTACGCTTTGGGTAAAAGGCAAAAAACATTTGAAATCCCCAACTTTGTAACTTCTATTGGCGATTATGCTTTTGCAGACTGTGTTAATTTAGAACAAATAAAAATACCCAATTCGGTAACCTCTATCGGTATACACGCATTTAGCTGTTGTGTTTTATTAAAGGAAATAGAAATACCTAATTCAGTAAATACTATTAAAAGAGCAGCTTTTGCGAACTGCGATTCGCTAATTTCAGTAGTAATTCCCGATAGTGTTACGGTACTCGAAGGTGCTATATTCTTTGAATGCGATTCATTAACTTCGGTTAAACTTTCTAACGCAATAGAAGTTATTCAATCCATAACCTTTTATTGTTGTAATTCGCTAACTTCCGTTATTATTCCGGATTCAGTTAAGTTGATTTCTTCAAATGCCTTTTCAGAATGCACTGCTTTAAAAGAGATTAAGCTTCCCACAGGGCTTTTTAATATTCAAAAATATGCCTTTTTCGGATGTACTGCGTTAACCTCAATTGTTATTCCTAAATCTGTTCTTATTATGGGTGAATCAGTGTTTAGCAATTGTAATTCGTTAACTATCTATTGTGAAGCATCTAAAGCACTTGGCAGTTGGAATGAAAATTGGAATCCCTCAAATTGCCCGGTAAATTGGAATTTTGTGCAATAAAAAAAGCTTTAATCACTATAAAATAATAAGGTTAAAATTTATTTTAAAACATATTAAGCGTATACTTAAAGAGCGCGTAATTTATTAATAAAAACCGGTCTATAAGTCGATTAATGGCATATTGATTAAATTTTCACGCACAAAAAGATATAAAAAACAAACAAAGTCGCAGTATTAAAACTGCGACTTTTTACGTTGCTTAAAACTGTGATTGAAATAATTTATTGTATTGTACGCGCTTTTTGGTGCCGTATAGAGCAATTTGTAAAATATTAAACAGTATAAAACAAAAAAACAACCGCTACATTGAGTAACGGTTGAAATTTTAAAAATAATTAATTGTGAGTCAAACTGTCTGCAAAGGAAAGAATGCTTTCTATAAGCTCATCCGTATATTCGCTAATCTCAGTTCTAAAGCCTTGCGAGGTGGTAATAACCTTTTTAAAGCCAATTGGGTAAAATGCAACGTTAGATTTTTGCGCACATTGCATATCCGTAAAGTTGTCGCCTAAAAATAAGCTTTGGCTTACGTCGGCATCAAATTCCTTAATGGCTTGCTCTAAAAGCAGGTTGCCCGGCTTTCTGCAAGAGCATTCTACCTTTAAATCCCCAATGCCGTCTTTTGCATGGTGTGGGCAGAAATAAACCTTGTCTATTCTTCCGCCTGCAGGGGCTAAAAGTGAGGCTATATGCGCGTTAACGGCATGTAAGTCCTCTTCCGTGTATAGTCCGCAGGCAATTCCGCCTTGGTTGGTTATAACTAAAATTTTATAACCGCGCTTGCAAAATTCCGCAATCAGTTTGTCTGCCCCCGGGATAAGTTGAATATGTTCTATTTTGTAATTGTAACCGAGATTGAATTTATTTATCGTTCCATCGCGGTCTATAAAAAGACATTTGTTCATAATAGATTATTCGTTTTCACCATCCGTTTCGGCGGGCTTTTCTACATCGGTATTGTTTTCTTCAACAGGTTGCTCTGTTGTGGTGTGTTGAGTCATTGACTGTTCAGCTGAGGACTGTTCAACCGCTGACTGTTCAGCTGAGGACTGTTCAACCGTGGGTTGTTCAGTCGTGGACTGTTCAACGGAAGAAACTTCAATAGTAGAGAGTTCCGTTTTAGGTTGCTCTGTTGTGGTGTGTTGAGTCATTGACTGTTCAACCGTGGGTTGTTCAGCTGAGGACTGTTCAACTGTGGGTTGTTCAGTCGTGGGTTGCTCAGTTGTGGACTGTTCAACCGTGGGTTGTTCTGCTTTTACTTCTTCAGTTGAGGGTTGTTCAACCGTGGGTTGTTCAGTCGTGGACTGTTCGGGAATAATTATAACTGCATCCTGTGAAGATGAAGAATTTAAGTTAGCAAGTTCTTCTATTGAAGTAATAGATGAACGTTCTTGTGAAGCATTGCTTTCTCCAAGCAATTCGTCAATTGAAATTTGATGTTCTTCTTCAACAGGTTTTTCTTGAAGTTCAATACGTTCTTCTGTAATAGTAACGGTACTCTTAGATTCAATAACCGCAGTAAATTCCGCAACGGAAACAAGCTCTTCAGGCTCTGCCTCTAATATTTCAGATAATACCTCATCCGGCTCAACGTCAGGCTCTAAGGTAGCCTCTGCAACGGTAAGGGGAACAGCGGTGTTAATATCATCTTCAGCCGTTTCCACGGTTGAGGGGATAGGTGTGTATAAATCAAGCTCGTCCTCGGGCTTAATTTCAACCTCTTTCTTTTTCTTTTTGCCCTTGTGCTTAGCAAGCTTAATAACCTGTTGATAGATAATAAGACCAAGACCAAGGAAAATATAAATATAGTAACTGAAAATACGCCAAGAGAGCATTGACCAGAACAGAATACCGCCAGAAAGATAACTTTCGAATATAGATCTGAATGAAAGCTCTGCACCGCCTGAACCGCCTGGGGTGGGTAGTAGCGTAATAGAAGCGTAACAAATTACGCAGTAGGTGAACATTCTTCCCCAGTTCACGTCGTGAACGCCGCTCATTCTAATGGTGAAATAGGGTAGTGAATAAAGGGCAACAAAGTAACCAATAGAGCATATAAAGCCAACTATAATGCTTATTTTAGACTTGTGTAAGAAGTACTTAATACACTCTGCATACTCTGTGAAGCTGCCTGTCATTCTTTCGTAAAATTCTTGCTGATTTTTAACCAAGCGAAGTTTTTTACCTACTTTTGATATCAATCTTGCAACGCCAGAGCTAAATCTGGGCATTAGCGCGAACATTACTATTGCCGTTGGTATAATTAAGTTGAACGCTAAACCAACTAAGCAAAGTATTTTTATAAAACCGTCTACTTCGCCAAAGCCGTAAATTAAAAGTGCTATAAGCGAAACGAAAACGTATGCGATTTTGTTTAGTGCATAAGAAACTAGCGGAACGCCGGAAGCAATACCTATGGGCAATCCCTTCTTTCTTAAGTAGTAAATTTCAAAGGGTTGACCGCCCCCGCCTAACGGAGTAATGCTATCGTAATATTTAACGATAATTGCCGCATTCATACTGGTTATAGGCTTATTCTTTTTAATGGTGGACTGTAAAAAGACAAATCTTTTTCCTGCCTCAAAGAGCAATGATAGAGCAACTAAAATAAGTGCGCCTGCGCCCCAAACCCAGTTTTGTGCAAACGTTCCCAAAACTTTGAATACGTTAATGGGGTGTTCATCACCAATGAATTCCATAACCGCAGTAAGCAAAATAGCCAAAACGTTGATTGCTATGAATAAAAAGGCTAAAAGCCATTTTTTACTTGCGGACTTAGTCTTTAACGCCTCACCTTCGCTAATAGGCGCAACTTTTTGGAATTCTTCTTCCGCTTGCTTAACTTCGGTAGAGTCGTCTGGTTTTGCTTCCGCAACGGGTAGCTCTGCCTTTTCTTCATCTATAAAAGCCTCTGTTGAAACTTTATTTTCTTCCATAGTGCACCTCCTTACGAATTATTCGGGATTTCCCCGTGAGTGTTATGATTAGTGTTTAAAAATAGTAAAAGTATAGCGGTGTTTGAGGTGTGTTTTTGTTAACAACCTCAAACAGCTTTAAAGTGTTTTAGTAACGATTAAAACAATTTTAATAAAGTTGCGAAACAGTTTAAACCGTCTTTTTGAATATTATAGGCTTTCTACTTTAACCACAATCTTTGCAATAACGCCAGACATTAATTTGATTTCTACGTTGTAATGACCAAGCGTTTTAATGGGTTCTTTTAAAGAAATCATACGCTTTTCTACTTGGTAGCCCTGTTCAACTAAGCTATTTGCAATTTCCTGTGAGGTAACGCTACCGAAAATTCTGCCCTTTTCGCCTGCTTTAACCTTGCAAACGATAACGTTTTTATTAAGTCTTGCGGCTAAATCTCTAAGGCGCTTTTCTTCCTCTTTACGGTGGAATTCCTGCGCTTCGTTTTTAATTCTTAAGCTGTTAACTTCAACGGCGGTAGCTTCCTTTGCTAATCCCTTTTTAATTAGCATATTACGTGCGTATCCATCGCTAACTTCGTGAATTTCACCCTTTTTGCCCGTTCCTTTTACGTCTGCTAAAAGTATTACCTTCATGATTCCTCCTAACGTTATTTATCTTGTTGCCGATAAAACGGCATTCTAACGATTTTTTATAAACTATATTATATATTATAATATAAATTTGCAAAAAGTCAATGCTTTTAAACAAAAAAATTGCAAAGAAATTCTAGCATTTTTTCATATTCGTATAAAGGGGTATAAAAAAGTCAATTTTAGTCAAAATAATCTATGCGAGTTATTTCGCATAGGAGGATTTTTTTATGAACTGTTGTAATCACAAAATTGACTGTAGTGTGGAAACCTGTTGCTATAACGAAAACGGTATGAAGTGCAATAAGGAATGTATTAGCGTTTGCAATTGCGAAGGCGGTACTTGCTGTGCCAGTTATAAAAATCGCAATACTTGCAGATAGAGTTAAAGGCTTTTATGGTGGCAATTAAATAAAGGCTGTTTTTATTTGGTAACCGTAAATATGGTTATAACGTTAAATAAAAAGTGGCACAAAAAAAGAAGCGCAAGTAATTTTCTTGCGCTTCTTTTGGCTTTATATTTATTGTGAAATCTTTAAATTTAGTATTGTTTTGCTGTGCAAAAAAAATGTAAAATAGCCGTTAATCGTGCTATAGGGCGATTTTTATTCGTGTTCGCCGTCATTTACGTATAAAATACCCAAACAGTTTTCACCGCAGTGGCTGGTAATAGTACCGCCTGCGTTGGTAACCATAATGTTTTTAAAGCCGTGTTCTTTTAAAATAGCTTTAACACTTTCTATTTGTTCTTCGCTTGCAGTGGTAGAGGTAATGAATACTTCTTCTAAATCCGGTGTATTAAAAGCTGATAAAGTATCGTTAACGTAAGAAAGGATGCATCTGTTCATGTTTCCACGGTATTTACTGCCGGGGCCCATCTTGCCGTCTTTAACAAGAATTTGAACGCGAAGCTTTAGTAGGTTTGCACCAAAAAGTGATAGGGCAGAGCATCTTCCGCCTTTATGAAGGTAATCCAATCTTTCAAGAATAAAGCTAACCTGAAGGTGGGGAATACGCGCTTCACATTTTTCAACTATTTCCTTTGGGCTTAGGCCCTTACTAATTAGCTTAGAGGCATAAATTGCTAAAAGAGCAATACCGGTTGAAAGGGTGCGAGTATCAACAACGTAAACGTTATCGTAGTTTTTAGCACAGGTCTTTGCATTGTGGCAGGCAACGGATATTTCAGAGGATAATGCAAAGTGAATAACTGCATCGTGATCCTCTAAAAGCTTATCAAAATGCTCTTTATATTGGTATTCATTAACTGCGCTTGTCTTTGGTAAAACGCCCGTTTCGTTAACGTAGCTTATGATTTCAGGAACGCTTACTTCACCGTCTAACTTTGCCTCGTTGCCCAATAAAATAGTGAAAGGGGTTGTGTAAATTTGATATTTTTTAAGTAACTCTAAGGGTAAGTCTATCGTGCTTTCTGCAGATATTGCTATTTTCATAATTTTCTCCTGTTTGTTCGTTATAAATTAAAACTAAAAGCCGTTGGGCTTAGCGATTATTCGCTATAAATTCAGCATTATTTAACTCACTTATTATACACGATTAAATTAAATTTTGCAAAAATTTAAATAATTCAAGAAAATAAACGGTAAAATATACGGGGTAACAAAAAGTGGAAATTGTTACCGAATAAGGCAAAAGTGTGTAACGTTGTTTTATTAAACTTAAAAATTAAGGGGAATGAAAAGTTTCCTTTTTGCCAAAACGCAAAAAAACAATTTATATAAATTAAAGTGCGAGTTTAAAGTCTTAAAGCAAAACAAAAATATCATTTAACAATCATAAAAAGGTTGGTAGAGTTGTAAAAATCACTCTCTACCGTGGGTAGAATTGCGTTTAATCGCGTTATACGCTTGATTTTTTGCTTTTTATGTGTTAATATAGTAACGCTATGGAACTTAAGAGTATCGTTGCAAAGAATTTGGTGGACCTAAGAAAAAACGCAGGTTTTACTCAAATTGAAATTGCAGAAAAACTTAATTATTCAGATAAAGCGGTTTCTAAGTGGGAGCGTGGCGAATCCTTGCCGGACGTGGAGACTATTAAAAAATTAGCCGATTTATACGGTGTTAGTGTGGATGCGCTTCTTCGCGAGCAGAAGGATATTACAAAGCGCATTTACAAATATGCCTTAACCCCAAGCCAAAGAATGCTCATCATTTTAATTTCCGTGGGATTGGTATGGGCGGTTGCAACCACCGTTTTTTCCGTTCTTTGTTGGGTTAACGTAGATGAACTTATGGCCTCTTATTCCTTCATTTTAGCTTTACCTGTAACCTTTATCGTAATTATAGTTTTTAATAGCTTGTGGGGTAAGGTTTGGATAAATCTGTTAGCCGCCTCTGCGTTGCTTTGGACAACGGCACTTTGCATTTATCTATTAGTTAGTTTATCTTATAGGTGGTTATGCTTTATAGTGCCAATCCCCTTGCAGGTTGTTTTAATTTTCTTTTACGGATTAAAGATATTAAACTTGGAAATTCGTAAAAAAAGAAAAGAAGAGCAAATGTAATTATTTATGCTACGCGTAGCTGCGTAGCATTTTTTTGTGACTTTTTGGTGTTAAAAGTGTGTGAGAGGTTAAAATTGAATTTTTAATAGGCAAAATTAAAAAAATTGAATAATTATTTAATAACGTTTGACTATATTCTTTTTAAAGTATATAATTAAAGTACAGTACAAAAGAAAGAAAGGAGATTTGAATATGTCTTTAAGCAATTTATTATTTGAATACGTATTTAACAACGAAGGCTTTTTTGGCTATTCTAAAACCAAGGACTTCTATGAGTTCTCGTTTGCACACTTTGCACCCGTAATTTTATTATGCGTTGCGCTTTATTTAACCTTCCGCTATCGCGAAAAAATTGCAAACTGGAAGGGTGAAGAAACCTTGCGTTTTATTCTTGCCGCAATACTTATTTTAAACGAAGGCGCTTACTATTGGCGTATAATGTACGTTGGTAATGCAGATAACGGCGAACAGCTTTTAACAAAGCTACCGTTAGAGGTTTGTGAATGGTCTGCCTATTTAGTAGCTTTTATGATAATGAAAAAGAGTAGACACATATACGATATAAACTTCTATATTTGTTTAACTCTTGGCGTAATACCTCTATTTACACCTGCAGTAATATCTACAACAGGTCCTACTTATTGGCGTTATTACCAATTCTGGATTGAACACCTAATTCCCATTTACTGCGTTCTTTATATGACCTTCGTTCACGGATTCCGCCCTGACTACAGAAAGGTATATAAGCCCTTTGCTCTTCTTTGCGGTATGAGCGTGCTTGCAATAATTGCTAACTTAAATATTCCCGATGCAAACTTTATGTATATGGCTGCAGGAACAACGGGTGATTCTATTGCTAACATTCTTCCCCAAAACATGTGGGTAAGAATTCCCCTTTATTGCGGTATTTTAATCGTGTTATTTGCTCTTGTTTCTCTGCCTCAAATAATTAAGGAAATTAAAGCAAGAAAGAACAGATTAAATAAACCCGTTAGCGATAATTAAAACCTTTATTAAACGAATTTAATATGCAATTTCATATAAAAAGTACAAAAAGAACGGACTGATAAATCCGTTCTTTTTTTTGCTCAAAATACTGTTAACCGTGCTATAGCGCGGTTTTTTTTAATTAGGCGATGTAGCAATCACCGGTTGATTTTTTAAGAAATGAATTTGATTTAGTTAAAGCTTCTTTTATCAACCGTTTGTTGTGACAGAGCCTTTAATTATTATCCGTTACTTCATCAAAGGAATCAAAGTAAATATTCCACTTTCTTCTGTAGTTTGCAGGCGGTAGTGAATATTGCTTTTTAAACACCTCCGTGAAATGACCCAAGCTAGAAAAACCAACGGTGGAAGCTATATCTAAAACGGAAAGGTTGGTTGTTTCTAAAAGGTTTCTTGCAAAGTTAAGTTTAATCTTTAAAAAGTATTGCGAAGGGGTGGTTCCCGTTTCCTTTTTAAACAGTCGAATAATATGACAGTGAGAGTAGTTCATATTTTTAATAATGTCTGTAATAGAAAGGGTAAGGTTTTCCGGCTTACGCATATATTCAATAAACTCGTTAACGGTGGGGCTGTAATTTTTGGTTTGCTTTGCCTTGTGGTTAGAAGAAAGCAATTCCCTAATAACGCTTATAAAAATAGTTGCCAAAAAATCGTCACTGGTGTGCTCGTCGTTAATAGTAGTGTGAAGCTTGTTGAACATATTAACGAAGTATATCGTGGAAGACTTGCTTATTTTAAGTTCTACGTAAGGACCTTCCAAAAGTGAATCGTAAAGGTCTGGGGAAAGCGCGTTAAGAACGGTTTGTAAAACCTCACTTCTAACACCAATATTTACGCAGGCAATTTCCTGTTCCGTTGCGTTGTGTAATGAGTGCGCATCGTTAGGTCTTATAACGAGCAAAGTATTTTCATCAATTATACGCTCTAAAGAGCCTATTTTATGCAAAACCTTACCACGGCTTATTATGTTAAACTCCCAATAATTATGGCAATGCCGTTCAAGGTAAGGGCCGGAGGTGTAGTGTATAAAGAAATTCTTATTTGTAGATGGGAATTTGTATCTTTTCATAAAAAACCTCCAAAAAAAGTCAAAAAGGATTATATTTATACTTGCTTTATTTGCGGTTTTTTTAGCGCAAATGTTAAATTTGCATAAAAAATGATAAATTTTCCGTAATAAACAAATAAAGCAGTTCTTCGATAGGGTGAATGGGTATTACCACCTATAATAATCATAGTAAGTATATAGTAAAGAAGTTACAAAATGGTAAATTCTTAACGTAAATAACGCATATACCTGTCTCATCTTGAATTATTAAAAGTACTTAAAAACATATGTTTTTACATTAAACTGTAAAATATTGTGCTAATTCTGTGTGTGTAAATTTACGTACTTTATTTTAGATGCTCCTGCAACGACCTTAATTATTATTATGGTGAAAAAAACGGATTTGTCAACCCCAAATGATAAAAAAACCTTAAAATGTTAAAAAAACGAAAATTTTAGATACGAGAGTGTGTAGAAAAAAAGCAAAAAGTGCTTTATAATAATTCATATAACAAAATATGGCAGTTTAGCCAAAAAACAAAAAGGAGTAACGTTATGAAAAAATTTATCTCACTAATATGTTGCGTACTATTAGCTTTAACACCTATTTTCGTAACCGGTTGCGGTGACGGAACGGGTGATGGCGGGGAAAGTAATGAAATTTCTCTTCCTCAAGCAGAAGAAGGTAAAACTAATCTGGTTGTAGAATTAAAGAGTGGTGGTACCGGTGTACAATGGTTAGTTGATGCAGGTCAACGCTTTTCAGAATTAAAAGCAAACGAAGTTTATGAAGAGGGTAAGAAGGGTATAGTAATTCTACCAACCCCTGTAGAAAACCCCTCAATTAAGAATGCTGAATCTTCCGGTTCTGCAATTATTGACGTTATGGGGCAAGTTAATATCGAAAGCGCTGCAAGAGAGGGCAGAGTTATTGCCTTAGACGACGTTTTAACCACTAAGAACGATACAAGAGAAGGTCAACCCATCTCTCCGTTAGATAAAATATCTGAAGAACAACGTTCAAGATATATGTATAACGGCCATTACTATGCAGGCCCCAGCTGTGAATATTATCCCACCGTTACGTATGATAAAAACCTATTTGATGAAAAGCATACGTACTTAGCAAGGGAAGAATACTATGAAGAAGGCTACGAGTTAGTATCAGAAATTCTTGGAACTTCATTCTATTTCTTACCCAACAGTGGGGATATTAAGCAACAGGAACAAATGAAATCTTGCGGGCCTGACGGCGTATACGGCACTGACGACGACGGTTTACCTTCATCATTATATGAACTAATTGCTCTTTGCGAATATTTAAATAGCGAAGGTATTGCACCCTTTAACTTCACGGGGTTATACAAATACTACTCTAACTTCCTAGTATCTGCACTATACACCTCATTACAAGGCTATGAAGGCGCAAGAAACAACTATGAATTCAACGGTGAATCAGAAATAGTAACCGGCTATACGAGTGAAGATTTATTCAGAGCAGGCGGACCTAAGGTTCCCACAACTCAAAAGATAGCAATTACCGAAGATAACGGCTATTATACCTCTTGGGAGGTTGAAAAATACTATGCAGAAGCATTTATGGATTTATGTATTGCTGAAGGTTGGTTCCCCGCTGTAACAAGTGGTGATAGCCAAAAGGCAGCTATGTCTAAATTCGTAGTAGGTAGCAAACCAAAGATTGCTATGCATATCGACGGTAGTTACTGGTATAACGAAGCAACCGAAGGCGACAACTACTTCGAAGACTGGGAAAAGCTTAACAACTTAACCGGTTTTGAAGTAAGAGACGTTAGAGCAATGGCATTACCCGTAAACATTTCTGAAAGTGTAAAGGAAGGCGAGGGCAAGGCTCAAGCTTTACTAGAAATGAACTACGGTATGTTCGTTATCAACAGCAGTATTAAGGATAATCCCGGTTTAGTAAGAGCAGCTAAAGAATTCTTAGCATTCTTATATACCGATGCAGAATTATCTGCTTACACTGCAAGCACTTCTATTTTAAGATCAATGAACTATTCTTTACTAAGTAAAGATGCATCCAACGTTAGTATTTACGGCGAAAAGCTTATTTCTGCAATAAGCAGTGGCAGAAGTAAAGTAGTGTATTTTGTGGCAGAAAACGAAACCTTTAAGGCAAATACCGCATCTTTCGAACAAAGCTGGAATAACGCAGTATTCTCTGTGGAAGGTATTCCTAGCCTATACGAAGCTCTATATCAATACGATATGAGTGTTTCTGAAGCATTTGAAGCACAAAAGATAACCGCAGATCTTTGGGCTAGAATGAAAAAATAGGCACTGTTTGTAGGTGAAACAAATATAAAATAGAACATTAACTTATTACGCGTAGTTTATTTGAAGCTACGCGTAAGTCCTTATAATTAATCTTTTAAGAGGTAGATATGGATACCAAAAAAACGTTAACAAGAACACAAAAACGTAATATATTTTTTGGTGTGATGATAATTATTCCGCTCATTATTTTTATACTTTTTTACGGTGTAATTAACGCAAATACCATTTTATTGGCATTTAGAAAGTATGAAACTGCAGAATCCGGCTACGGTTATAAAATCTCTTTTGCCGGGTTTGATAATTTTAGGGTAGTAATAGAAATGCTTTCGTATAAAAATAACTGGATGATGCTTAGAAATTCCGCTGTATTATGGTTATTTAAGCTACTTATTGGCTTACCCGTTTCCATAATCTTTTCATATTACGTTTATAAAAAAGCGGTAGGCTCAAGATTTTTTAGAGTTATCTTATTCTTACCCAACATCATCTCAAACCTAATAATGGTTTATTTGTTCCGTTATTTTGTGAACAATGCAATCGCATCGGTATTCAGCCTAAAGCTTGGTTTATTGGATAATCCAAACACTACCTTTGCAACCATACTGTTCTTTAACCTATGGCTTGGCTTTGCAGGGCAAACGTTACTTATAACAAGTGCGATGTCTAGCATAAGCGATTCTATATCGGAAGCGGCGCAGGTGGACGGTGTTAATACGGTGAGTGAATTGTTTTATATAACCTTGCCGATGATAATGCCAACGCTTACTACCTTTGTTGTATTAAGCATAGCAGAGCTTTTTGTTGACCAAATGAGCTTGGTTACCTTCTATGATAAATTCGGTGTTCCTGCCCATATAAAGACGGTTGGTTATTTTCTATTTCAACAGGTATATGAATCAGATTTAATCCCCAGTACGTCTTGGGAAAATAACCCTGTTTTCGGTAAGCTGTCTTATTCGCAGTTATCTGCATTCGGCGTAATGATAAGTGCATTTGTAATACCCGTATCATTCGGCGTAAGAAGACTGCTTAACCATATCGACCCAAATAATGATTAGGAGGTGAAAAATGCGTAAGGTTAAAATAAGAAAGCATCATAAAATGAACGTGTTTTTCGCCGTAGTTTTAGCCGTATTGATCTTGTATACGACTTTAATGTTCGGTTTATTCTTACTGGGGCTGAACATCTCTTTAAAGCACCCGTTAGACGTTGAAATATATTCCAATATTTTTGGTTTACCTAATATGGAAATTTGGAAGTTATATAACGCCAATATCTTTGGTAACTACATATTTGCATTTAGAAATATCAAATTAGATAAGGCAAATAGCTATATCGTTGGTTTATTTAATAAAGAGCTTGTTCAAGCACCTATTAAGGGCGATATAATAAGTTGCACGGTATATACCCTTATATACGCTGGCATAGGCGCATTGTGTTCAACCTTTATGCCTATGTTCATGGGCTACCTTTGCTCTATGTATTCAAACAAGGTTAGTAATTTCCTTTATGCGGTGGTTTTATTCGTTATTGCAACACCCATTATTGGCGCAACCCCCGCAACCGTAAACCTTATGCGTTCGTTAAGGCTTTACGATACCTTTATAGGTGAATTTATAAGGCGCTCTACTTTTACGAATATGTATTTCTTGATATTCTTCGCATACTTTAAAGGATTATCAAGCGGATTTAGTGAGGCGGCTGAAATAGACGGGGCTTCACAGCTTAGCATTATGTTTAGAATTTATATACCACTAGCGGCAAACATATTTTTCACCGTTTACTTAATGCTATTCGTTAATTATTGGAATGATTTTACAACGCCAATGATGTTTTTACCGTCAAAGCCCACTCTTTCTTACGCGATTTATTTTACTACTACGTTAGATTCAGGCAGTAGCTTTAACCGCGATACCAGAAGAATGGCAGCCCTAATGGTATTTGCCGTTCCCATTATAGTAATATTCACAATATTTAATAAACGACTTATGACCAACCTTACTATGGGTGGTGTAAAAGAGTAAAAGGAGGAATTATGCAAAGAAAAAAAGTAAAAACGCTATTAATAGTTGCGCTTTCACTGGTGGCGGTTGTATTAGGCTCTATTGGTTTAATCGGCAACAAACAACCACAGGTTCAAGCACAAACTATAGAAGTCGATAATCTTTTAGATAGCAGAATTGCATTAAATACGGAAGTAGAAATCCCTTCTTCCGTAACCGTGGAATATAACGGCGAAAAAACTGCTAAAAACGGCGTTGTTGTTTTCCCGGACGGAAAAATCGTTAACGCCGGCAAAATTAAACTGAACCAAACGGGCGTTTATCAGTTAAGATATTTCTTTGATTATCAAAACGTAACTTATACAGCAGTTCAAAACGTAGAGGTTTATTCTTCCTACTTTAACTTGTCTAATCCTTCCGGTGGCGAAATTATCGTTTCTAATGAGGAAAACAAGTTATATACCGGTAAAGACGGTATTATAGTTAATTTAAAATCAGGCACGAGCTTTGTATACAATAAAGTTTTAGACCTTCGTGAATGCGATGAGGACGGACTTTCCAGCATTATAGAAATGGATACCAGATACGGCCATTTTGATGAAGAGGGTAATTACGTTCGCGACGTAGAGGAAGCTTGGATTCGTTTGACGGACTGCTATAATCCAAATATCTATATGGATTTACGTATGCAAAACTCTGATAAATACACCGGGGCTTTATATCCCGGCGTAAAAACGAATAACCAAGTGGTTACCGGTATGGATAAGGGTATAACACAGGTTTTAGGTTCTTCCAGAATTATCGTTTTAGATGGCTTAAATTATAGAGTATGGCAAAACGAAGGCTCTATGAACGTGGGCTTATACAACATGAAATCCGCTCTTAGCACCGGTTGCGTTTGGAAATACGATATGAAGACTCAAAGAGTTTACCTAACGTACAATGATAAGGAAAACTTCTTAGTTTCTGACTTAGATGAGCCCTTAATTTACACTAACGGCGTTTTCTTCCCCGGTTTTACCACCGGCGAGGTTTACGTAACCGTATTTGCAAACGGTTACAGCGCTAACTATGCTCGCACGGAAATTATTTCTATCGGTAACGATAACTTAAAGGAAGTAGCAGATAAACAATGCGTAGATACCTTTGCTCCTATCGTTACGGTGCAAAAGGAAAAGACCACCCAAACAGGCGTTTACGGCGCGATTGGTGATGCGTTTGAAATTCCCAATGCCAGCGCAATAGACGTTAACCTAGTTGGTGAAATAGACGTTGCGGTATACCGCGGATACAACACCAATATGCAACTTAACGTTTCAGTAGAAAACAATAAGTTTACTCTTGCGGAAAAGGACGTTTACACAATAGTTTACACCGCGGTGGATAAATCAGGAAACGAAGGGCAGGCAATATTCACCGTTTCTGCCATCCAAACCCCCGATAATCGCGCTATAACCTTAGATACAATACCTTCTACAACTGTTGAAGCGGGTACTCTTATAAGCGATTTATATGAAGTTACTAATGCGATAAACGTTGCAAAAGAAGAGGTTAAGGTTAAAATTAGTGTTGAAAGCGAGCATCAAATAGAAGAAGGCGAGGGCGAAGATTTTGCCTTTACTCCATATTATGCAGGAGCTTACACCGTTAGATTTAAATATACGGACGGGGTGTTTAATTACGAAAAGGTTGTTAACTTACAGTCTGAAGCAAGCTCTAACGTTTGCTTTATGAATAAAGTAGAGCTTCCCAAGTATTATCTTAAGGGTGAATCTTACGCGATTGAAGATATAAGCGCATATACCTTTACGGGTGGTAAGCCTCAGGCAGTAGAAACTTCTGTTTACGCAGTATTTGATGATGGTGCAGAGCAGTTAATTTCTAACACTGACGCGGTGCAAATTACAGGTAGTAGCAGTGTACACTTTGTTTACAAGGGTTTAAACGGCGTATCTTTAGTAACCGATAAGGTTTCTATTATAGATGCGGATTATTATGAAAACGGCAACCTAAAGGGACTTGATATGACCAAGTTCTTCATTGGTAACTATACTTCATACGCTCTTAACAATTACGGCAGAAGAGGTAGAAATATTACCTATACCTCTAACGTAAACAGCGGTAACAATAAGCTTTCATATTTTAATAAGATTTCCGGTAGAAAATTTGTTTTTGAATATAAAACTGTAGCAAACGAAGCAAACTTTGCATCATTAAGAATTACCGTAACGGATGTGCTTAACAGTGAAAACAAGCTTTACGTTGATTTATTTAATAATAAGGATGCAACCTATTATTCTGTAAACGGCGGATTATTAAGCAAGGCAGAGCTTATTAAGTTTGAAAACGCAATAACTGCTATTTCTTACGATTACGAAAGTAAATTCTTAACGGTAGGCAGTTATTCAACCTCTATTGAATTTAACGCGCCTGAGGTTTATTTAGAAGTAGAAATGATGGGAATAAGCGGTAAATCAAGCATCATCATTTCTAAGGTTAACAATACTCCTATTTCAGGCAACACTTATACGGATGGCATAGCCCCTGAAATTTACGTTCGCGATTTCCAAGGCGATTACGCAGTAGGTGATACGGTTAAGATTTATCAGCCGGAATTTGCAGACGTTATTTCAGGCATTGACTATGCAAATGCTAAGCTTTTATTAACCTGTTCAGACGGTCAACCCGTTCTGGATAAAAACGGCAAGCCCATCACCAATCCTATGATGGGTGAAGATTATGAAATTTTACTTGATAGAATTGCAATCTTCTATGCTATTTACGAGGTTAGCGATTTTGCCGGTAATAATGAAAGAAAGACTGTAGTTATTAACTGTGCAGATTCTACTGCCCCCACCGTTACGTTAGGTAATATTAGGGAAGATTACGTTATAACTACCACACCCGGTGAAGAAATTTACTTTGAATTTAGCGTTTCAGATAACGTAACCAAGGCAAAGGAAATTATAGTTTACATTCACCTATATTGTGAAGATATGTTCTCATTCGTACCTAACGTATCAAACATTAAGCAGGTTAACGCGCCTGCGGACGGTGTATATAAGGAAAAATTCACCATTCCCGTAAGAGGTCGTTATACGGCAAAGATCGTTGCGATAGACGAAGTTGGTAACGAATGCGTTAAGAGTATTAGCATAATCGTAGAATAAGGAATTAGGGAGGAAAAATAAATGAAAAAATTAATATCAGTTCTATTTGCAACCCTATTCTTGTTTTCGGTGTTTATGCAAGCATCTTGTGAGCAACCCGAAAACAGCAGTAGTTCTATAATCACTGAAAGCTCTAACGATAACTCCAATCCTTCCGGTGGCGGAAGTGAAGATAAAGAAGATCTTCCCTCTGGCCGTTACACCTTCGATAAGGGTGTTCACGATATGACTGCGCCTGAAGTAAGCAATAAGTTTATCGTTGAAAATGGCACAACCGATTACGTTTTAGTTGTTCCTGCAAACGCTAACAGTAAAATTGAACTTGCAATTGATGAATTTAAAGTGTTATTCAAACGCGCAACTAATATAGAAATTGCAAGCGTTCGTGACGATTCCGGTGATCCCGTATTAACGGATGATAACGCCAAGAGAATTTCTATTGGCGAAACTAACTTAATCACCTCAATGACTCAAGAAGAACAGCTTGCGTTTGGTTACGATAAGAGCATTTTAGGCTCTGACGGTGTAAGAATAATAACCAAAAACAACACCGTATATATTCTTGGCGGTAGCTTTTACGGTGTTTTATATTCAGTTTACGATTTTATGACCATTTGCTTTAATTACGAATTCTATTACCGTAACTGTATAGAAATGGATACAAACGTAACAACCTTAAAGCTACGCAACTTTAACGTAACCAATCTTCCGGACGTTGCTTCAAGAAACCGCGGTAACAATATAACCTTGTTTAAAGATGCGTGGGGCTTTGAATTAGATTCCGGCGTGGTAGATTCTACCGATATTAATCGCGCTATGCAAAGATACCGTTATATTGACAACGTAGAAATCTTCTTACCCATTTATACTGAAATAGGTGAAGCTAGCTACAACTACGGTCTTCATAACGTTTACCACTACGTTCACCCAACCTCTAAGGAAGGCTGGCGAAGCACTTGGCTTAGTGATGCCGCTCCTGCAAATAACCCAATGTATCAGGAATTATGTTATACAGCGCACGGTGTTAAGGAAGACTTAGACGCTTTAATTGAAGCTTGTGCTAATAAAATTATTTACTCTTTAACCCTTGATGCTTGGAAGGATAGAAGCTACGTTGGCTTTACTATTATGGACGGTGGCTTCCAATGCACCTGCACTGCCTGTGAAGAAGCAAAAAATCAAGATGGCGGTTCGTACGCAGGCGCAATTATAAGAGTTGCTAACCGTATGATGGAAATCGTTAAGGAATGGATGAAGAACAACGGCCAAGCAGATAGAGAATTAAATTTATTCTTCTTAGCTTACGGTACTACCGAAAAAGCCCCCGTTGTTTACGACGAGGCTCAAGGCAAGTATATTCCGGCAAACGATTCCGTTATTTGTAGAGATGACGTATACGCTTATCTTTGTACGCATAACGACGCACGTTCAATTTACTGGGCAGAGGGTGAAAATAAGGCGGATATAGAAGAATTAGAAAAGTGGGGCGCGGTAGCTAGCCACGTATTCAACTGGTTCTATCAACAAAGATACGTTAACTATTCTGCATATTTTGATACCTTCTCTATGTCTAATAACGATTTCTTTGCTTACGCATTACAGAATGGAGCAACCTACATCATTAACCAAGGTGACTATCGCGGTGAAACGGTAACCGGATTCGGTTTGTTAAACGAATACGTATTCTCTAAACTAATGTGGGACGTAACCTTAGATATGGAAGAGCTTTGCAAGAAGTTCTTTAAGGCAATGTATAAAGATGCGGCAGATACAATGTGGGAAATCTTCACAAGAGAGCGTATTCACAGTATGACGGTTTCACAAGATATAACGGTTGGTGAATACAACTATTCAAGACCTAGAAACGCATCGCTATATCCTTATAAGTCATACTTATTACCCCTTATAGAGTTATACGAAAAGGCACTTTCTGAAATAGAAATTCTAAAACTAACGAGCCCTCAGGAATACGAGCTTGTAAAGCAAAGAATTAACACAGAATACGTTGCTCCCTTATATCTAACCTTAAGTTTATACGGCTCTAGAGAGGTTAGACCTTTCAGTAACGAAATTAAAATTGAATACAAAACAAGATTAACCGAAATAGCAGAAACAATGTATTTCTTATGCTACGAAAGTAACCCGATTGGTCCCAATATGCTTGATTTTGCTAAGGGCGTTTAAGAAAGGGGGTAATTATGAATAAAGTAATGAAAAAATTTCTTGTTTTATTAACGTGTATATTAACCGGTGTTTGCACCTTGATTTCAGTAAGCTTAATGGGCGGTTGCTTTGGGGATAATCCTCAAAGCGAAAGCTCTTCCTTAGGCGGGGTGGAGGATAGTTCACCTCAAGGACCTCAAGGTCAACCTCAAAAGCCGGAAATTCAAAACGTAACGATTAGCTTTTCTGCCGAAGAAAAGAGTTTAATTATTGGTGATGAAGAATATCTTATTCCTCAATACAAAAAGATTAACGGCTACAATTTATCTTACACGTCAAGCAATCCTGCGGTTGTTAGCGTAGATAAAAACGGAAAAATTAGTGCGTTAGGGGAAGGCAGTGTAACCGTAAAGGCAATATATTCTAACGGTGCAAATTCTGCGGAAGCAAGTATAACCGTTAACAGTTCTTTCGGTGGATATTTACCCGAATTAAGAACCAAGGGTATTTCAGCTGATATGGCAATTGCTTTAAAGGATAATTACAGGGTATTACCTTACGTTCTTTTCAACGGCAAAAAGTTTGAAGATGCTACCGTAAGCTACAGGGTAGTGGATAAAGCGGTTGCAGAGGTTGATTCTAACGGTGTAATAGTTGCAAAGTCAAAGGGCGAAACCCAAATAGTTATTGAAGCCTCTTGGCGCGGTAAAGATAAATCAAGCGCACCCACAATGCAAAAGGTAATAAATCTTTCCGTTATAGACGACGTAAGATTTTACAATGCCGGCGAATCTATTGCAGACGAAGTGCTTTACACCTTTGCTTCCTTTGAAGGAAAGTCTTATAAGAACAGTATGCCTTGCGATTTCTCCGTTTTTGTAAACGGTGAAGAAAGTGAAGCAAATATCGTTATAGAAGATGAAAACGTAGTTAAACAGCAAGGGGATTTATTAGTAGTAAATTCATTTGGTTCTACCGGTGTTACCGTTCAAACAACCGTTGGCGGTGAAACATACGTTAAAACCTTTAATATTTTAGTTGAAAGAGTGCAAAAAACCGTTTTAGAAACTGTTCCTTTATTCGGCACTGTAGACGGTGAATATTTAGACCAAGCAAGCGGTCAAAGAAGAAGTTTAATGGCATTCGTTGGCGATAGCGACCAAATAATAGATGCAAAACAGGGCTTAAGAAGCTTAACCGTTTCTAACAACAAGGTTTTAGGCGTTGAATCCTCTTCTTTAATAGAAAGGGGTAATGCCAGTATCTTGGTTGGAACGGAAAAGATTGTTTACTGCTTCACCTTAGAAACTCTTGCAAAAGCAATGACTTCTAAGGAAGATATTATGGCGTTAGAGCTTTCTAACGGAATAGTTTTAAACGGTTATTATGAATTAGTAAACGATATAGATGCCACAGGCATTGCTTTAAATCACGTAATTATGGGTGATTCATCGTTTGCAGGCGTGTTTAACGGTAACGGTTACGCTATTAACAATCTAGCCGTAACTTCAAGCTTGTTCGGTTGTTTAAACGGTGCTTCAGCAACCGTTAAGAACCTTGCGTTAATCAATTTAAACGCAACTAAGTCTTACTTCCTTGCGCAAAATACCTTAAACGACGGTTTGGTTGTTTCTAACCTATATATTGCCCTTTCAGAAGATACCGTAACCCCCAGAGGTTTAACGGGTAGAACGGCACAAAATTCAGTTTGTGAAAACGTGCTTATAGAATATCTTGGCGATAATGCAAGCTTAAACAGAAATTATCAAGACCGTTGGACGTGGCAAGGGCTAATCGGCGGTTTATGGACCGTTGAGCAGGAGGGTATGCTTTACGCGCGTGATAGTAAGTGGAGTAACGTTTACGTTGTTTCACCCTTCGTTGTTTCATTTAGAAGTGACGAGAAGAAGGATGGAGAAAACTACGCAGCGTTATACGGCTACGGCGCTAACGAAGCAGTAGATATTTATGGCAATGCAATAAACGGCATAACCAATAACCGTGATAATCCCAATTTAGGTGATTATTGGCAAACCTCCTTATATTATAACGCAGTATTTACTAACCTTTATCACTATGCAAGTTATGAAGATTTAGCAGCTGCATCTTGTGACTATTCAAGCTTTAGCAGTGATTATTGGGTAGTATATAACGGCAAGCTTACCTGGAAATCATTAGTTAGCAGTGAAGTAGAAGCTAAATTCTATGAAGGCGGTAACGAGGTTGGTTTAGATGGTAAGATTATAGGTCTTAATAATGAAATAACCGTTAAGGCGTTTGCTTTTGGTGAGCAGGTACAAGATATAAGAGTAGAACCTGAAGATAGCAATTTGGTTGCTTGGAATGAAGAATCAAATATTCTAAAACTAATCGCTATTCCCCAAGAGGGCGCAAGAATTCTTAACGTTAAGGTTATCGTATCTATTGGTAGTGCTCAAATAGTTAAAAATCTTAGCTTAACCGTAGCAGGCGAGCAAATCTCTTATAACGTAACTTTAAATGCAGGCGATGGCGAGTTAACTGCTCAATTAACCTCTTACGTATGCGGTGAAGGAGCAATTCTTCCCGAATGCACGCTTGAAGGCTATGAATTTGTTGGTTGGTATGAAAACAGTGAATTCATCGGTAGCCCCGTAACTCAAATTAAGGCTAATGAGATTGGCGATAAGGTTTATTACGCTAAGTATAAGGTAAGCACTTCTAAGTATCACGTTCAAGTATTAGTTGCACAGTACGGTCAAAATTATGCGGAAGGTATATACACGGTAGGTGGATTAACTTACGTGGATAGAACTAGCGAATACGCAGAGCTTTTAGGTCTTGATGAAAACGGCTTAGCAGAGGGTGAAACTAATTCACTTGTAGATTTAACCAAGTTGTTTGCTATTAAGGGTGCTAAAATTCACGCAGATTCTGTTCTTAGCGGTACTGTTTTAGCAAACGGAAGCCTAGAATTATTAGTAAAATTAGATTTTGATGAAAACGCCTTAGGCTTTAAGCTATCTAACGTAAGCTTAGGTAAATACAGTTGTGAAAGCCTAACCTTTACCCTTGAATATTACAACGGCGTTTGCGGTCTTGGAATAGTGGGAACGGTTGGTAACGGTAAGGAATTAGTTATCGGCTTAGATGAAATGGTTATTGCAAACTATTCTTCAGTAGTATTTAACTATTATGAAAAATCTGCAACCACTAATTCACAAATCTTAGCATTGGCAGAAGAAACTGTATTAGATAACACTATTGAAGGTCACATCGCTTTAGTTGGTGTAGCTTCTAACCTCACAAATTATATTGGTGCATCCGTAAATATTATGGAAAAATTCCCCGCTATTGCAAAGCTTAAACAAATTAACGTTAAGATGCTTGGTGGCGGAAGTAAACACGTGTTTATTGCGGGCATAGAAACCAAGGGCTTCACAAGACAAACTGTAACTTATAGCATAGAAAATGAAAATATCGCAGCTATTGCAACGCCCATTAACGCAAGCATCAGTCAGGTTGGAAACTTCACATTTGCTAACACTAATGAAGGTATTAATATGAATTCACCCGCACTTACCGCTCAGTATAACGGAAGTGCAGTAAACGCATTGCATATGGCTGGCGTCGTTCTTGATTTAGGCGGTATTAAAGTTAGCGATTACGCAACTATAAAGATAACTTTCCAAACGATAGCGGCAGGCAAGGGGACTATTATTTACTGTGGCGGAACTGACGTTGCAACCCTTTACGGTGGGGCACACGTGGTAGATATTAAGGCGGCTGCAGAAGCTGCCGGTGTTGAAGTGTTCGATAAGCTAGAGCTTTCATTAGTTTCTTACGCGGATGTAACGGAAGCAACTATTTATATTGCATCAGTAGAATTAGTACTAAAGTAAAAATTATACTAATTTACGTAAAACAACCTCTTTAACCGTTACCTTGTTTTTTGCAGGGTAACGGTACAAAAGAATATTAACAATAAGAAAAGGTACAATTACTGTGTGAAAATACAGTTGCTAAACTGAAATAATAATTTAAATTCATTAGGATAATACGGGAAAACCCGTTTGAAAAAAAATAAATATTTTTAAGGAGGAAATAACAATGAGTAGAAAAATTACGTTGTTAATAGTATCCCTATTTATGGTAGCATCCTTTTGCTTTGCAATGGGCTGTAAAAATATAGATACGTATTGCATGGTTAATTTTGACTCTAACGGCGGTACAGCCATAGAAAGTGTACAAACGGTAAGTGGCAGAACTATTGAAAGGCCTGCTGATCCTACCAAACAGGGTTACACGTTCGACGGTTGGTATTTAGGTGAAGAGGAATTCCTTTTTTCAACAAAAATTAAAGAGGATACCACTTTGGTTGCAAAATGGGCGCCTAATACCGATACGGCTTATACCGTTAAGCATTTACAGGAGCAGGTAGACGGTAGTTATCTAGAGGTAGAAGGTGATACTCAAACTCTACAAGGTACCACGGATACTCTTACAAATGCGGTTGCAAATTCTTATGAATTCTTTACCGCTCAAGAAGTAGAACAGTGTGCAATTGCTCCGGACGGCTCTACCGTTGTAGAAATTAAGTACGATAGAAATCTTATTACCGTTACTTGGGTAGTAGAAGGCGTTTCTACCGAAAAAGAATTCAAATACGGCGCAATGCCCGCCTTTGAAACACCTTTAAAGCCCAGTGATGAAGTATATAACTATACGTTCAGTAATTGGGATTCAGAGCTTGTTCCCGTTACCGAAGAAAAGACGTATACTGCAGTTTTTGCTCCCTCTTACGTTAACTACACAGTAGTATTTAAGAGCGAAACGGGCGCAATCGTTTCTTCTAAGGAAGATTATCATTACGGCGATACTATAGTAGTTCCCGAAGCACCCGAAAAGAAGGCGGATTTAGTTTACTACTATACCTTTAGCGGTTGGAATAATGCAGAAACTGTAATCGGTAATGCAGAATATACTCCTTCATATGAAGCCCACTATATTAACTACACCGTAGTATTCAAGGGCGAAACCGGTAAAATAATCTCTTCTAAGGATGATTATCATTACGGTGATGCAGTAGAAGTTCCTGCTCACTTAGGTAATCACGCAGGTTATAACTACGGTTGGGATAAGGAAATAGTAGCGGTAGCAGGTAACACCGTTTATACTGAAACCAAAACTCCCAAGACCTTTAATATAAGCTTAGCCGTTAACGGTGGCGAACTGGAAGGCGAGTTAACCTCTTACGTATACGGAGAAGGTGCTATTTTACCTAGCGCAAGCAAGATTGGACACACCTTTAAGGGTTGGTTCTTAGCAGAAGACTTTAGCGGTGAAGCGATAAGTGAAATTAGTGCTTCAGACTTAGGAGATAAGAGCTATTACGCTAAGTGGGAAGCAAATACTTATAACGTAACCTTAGTACCCGGCGCAGGTAGCTTAGAGGGCGAATTAACCTCTTACGTATACGGCGTTGGCGCTACTTTACCCGGATGCTATAAGAAGGGTTATTCTTTTGAAGGCTGGTACTTAGCAGAAGACTTTAGCGGTGAAGCGGTAAGCGAAATTACTTCTTCAGATATCGGCGATAAGACCTTCTACGCTAAAGTTGTTCCCAATAAAGATACAAAGTACGAAATTGAAGTTTTAGTTGCTCAGTACGATTCACGTTACGTAGCAGGCGGATATTACTATACTAACAGTCTATCTTACGTGGACAGAACTAGCGAATTTGCATCATTATTCGGTCTTGATGAAAACAATATGGCTCAAGGCGAAACCGATTCTACCGTAGATTTAACTGCTGTAATAGAAGCTCTTCACGGTGCTACCTTAAACGCAGAATCTGTTGTTAGCGGTGTTATTGATGCAGACGAATCATTAAAATTAACAGTTAAACTGGATATTAACGAAGAAGACCTTGGCTTTAAGCTTTCTGAAATGTATTTAGGCCTTTATAGCTGGGAAAACGCAACCTTTACTTTAAGTTACGTAGACGGCGCTTGCGGTATTTTAGTTGCAGGTACTACCACCGCTTTCGCTAAGGAAATCGTTATTAATCTTGATCCCGTTAACGTAACTAATTACGCTTCTTACGCATTAGTAGTTTACGATAAGGGCTTAACTAGCGGTAATCAAGTATTCGTTAACGACGGCACTGAAAGCAAGATTTATGCTAGTGCTAATACCGAAGATTACGCTAAATATTCTATCAACCTACTTTCTCAATTCCCCAATGAAAAGGTTGTTGGTAAGATTAGATTATCAATGGCTCAAAAGGTTGAACACAGCGTATTCATTAAGGGTATAGAAAAGGTTGAATTTGTAAAAGAAAGCGTAACCTATAGCATAGCAAACGAAAATCTTTTAGCTATTGCTTCTCCCATTAACGGAAGCATAGATCAGGTTGCAAACTTCACCTTTGCTAATGATAACGAAGGTATCAACTTAAATTCACCCGCGCTTAGATATCAATATAATGGCGAAGCAGTAAACGCTTTACATATGGCTGGTTTAACCTTAGATTTAGGCGGTATCAGAGTAAGCGATTACAAGACTATCAAGATTACCTTCCAAACTATTGCCGCAGGTAAGGGTACTAATATTTTCTGTGGCGAAACAGAGGTAGCAACCTTATACGGCGGAGCGCACGTAGTAGATATTAAGGCTGCTGCAGAAGCAAAGGGTGTTACTGCATTTAGTAAATTAGAGCTTTCATTAGTTTCTTACGCTGCGGTAACCGAAGCAACCATTTATATTGCTTCTATTGAATTAGTTCTTGATGAAAACGCTCCTGCAGTTTCACCCGTAACTTATAACGTAAGCTTAAACGCTAACGGTGGCGAATTAGCAAGCGAGCTAGCTTCTTATGAATTTGGCAAGGGCGCAGTTCTTCCCAATATTAGTAAAGCACACCACACCTTCAAGGGTTGGTACGCATCAAGCGATTTCAGCGGTGAACCCGTTACTGAAATCGGCGCTAAAGAATTTGGCGATAAAGCGTTCTACGCTAACTTTGAAGCTAATAGCTACGGCGTTGAATTAGTTCTTAACGGTGGCTCTATCGCAAGCGAATTAACCTCTTACGTATACGGAGTTGGCGCAGTTCTTCCCCTTCCTGAAAAATTAGATCACACCTTTAACGGTTGGTATTTATCAGAAGACTTTAGCGGTGAACCCGTTACCGAAATTAGCGCAAGTGAAGCAGGTAATAAGATTTTCTACGCTAAGTACACCGTAAATCCTGATCCTAAATATTCAGTTAAGGTATTAGTAGCTCAGTACGGTGAAGGCTATGCTAGCGCAATGTATTTCCCCGGTACTTTATCTTACGTAGACGTAACTAGCGAATACGCAAGCATATTCGGTCTTGATGAAAACAATCAAGCGCAAGCAAAGAAGGGCTCAACTATTGATTTAAGTTCTATCGTTGCAAACTTCAAGGGTGCTAAGGTAAATGCAGAATCTGTTCTTAGCGGTATTGTTGAAGCAGACGGAAGCTTAGAACTTATCGTTAAACTAGATATTGATGAAGAAGCTTTAGGATTTAAGCTTGCTGACTTAAAGATTGGCGAATACAGCTGTAAGAACTTAACCTTTACTCTTAAACAGTACGACGGAGTATGGGGCTTAGCAATAGCAGGCGAAATCGGCAACGGCAAGGAAATACGTATTAGCGTTGGTGGCTTAAACGTTGCAGATTATTATTCAATCCTTCTTAAGTATTATGAAAAATCAGATATAACAAACTCTCAAATCGCAGTTATTTCTAACGGCACGGCAAGCAGTTATCCCACTTTAATCGGCTCAACCGCTGCTCCTGCAGATTATATTAAGGCTCATACCGAATTAGTAGGTAAGTTTGATGGCGTTGAAATCATTGATGAAATTAGAGTTAAACTTTTAGACGGTGGAAATAAGGATATATTTATTGCAGGCTTAGAAAAGGTTGCGTACACAAAAGAAACCGCAACTTACAATATTGCAAACGGCAATCTATTAGGTATTGCAAGCGGTTTAAACGGTGAAACTATCGGTCAAGTTGCAAACTTCACCTTTAGCGGTGTAAATTCACCCGCGCTTTTATACACTTATAAGGGCGAAGCCGTAAACGCATTACATATGGCAGGCTTAACCTTAGATTTAGGAAATATTAAGGTAAGCGATTACGCGGTAATTAGAATAACCTTCCAAACGATTGCAAACGGTAAGGGTACAAATATCTTCTGTGACGGAACGGAGGTTAAAACAGAATACGGCGGAGCGCACACGGTAGATATAAAGGCTGCTGCACAAGCAAAGGGTGTTACTGCATTTAGTAAACTAGAGCTTTCATTAGTTTCTTACGCTGCGGTAACCGAAGCAAATATTTATATTGCTTCAGTTGAATTAGTTCTAAATTCAGATATTCTTTGCGCAGGCTGTAACAGCACGGTAGAAAACCACGGTATATGTGAATACTGCGGTAACTACGTATGCGTAGGAGATCACGGCAATTGTAAGGATTACAGCGTAACCTTAGTTGCTAACGGTGGCGAATTAGCAAGCGAATTAAATTCATATAAGTATGGCAAGGGTGCTATTCTACCTTCAATAAGTAGGGATGGCTATACCTTTGGCGGTTGGTATTTAGCAGAAGACTTTAGCGGTGAAGCAGTTAGTGAAATTCTTGCAAGCGATACCGGCGATAAGACCTTCTACGCTAAGTTTACTGCAAACTTAGATACACCTTATTCAGTTAAGGTTTTAGTTGCTCAATACGCTCAGGGTTATACCTCAGGTATGTATCATACCGGCACTTTATCTTATATTGATGCAACTAGCGAATACGCAAGCTTATTAGGTATAGATTTGGATGCGCTTTACGGTGAAACCGATAGCGCTGTAGAGCTAACCCTAGCAAATCTAAAGGGCGTTAAATTAAACGCAGAATCAATTCTTAGCGGTGTTATTGCCGGCGACGGAAGCTTAGAGCTTATAGTTAAGCTAGACGTTGACGAAGAAGCTTTAGGATTTAAGCTTTCTGACTTAAAGATTGGCGAATACACCTGTAATGGCTTAACCTTTACTCTTAAGCATTACAACGGTGCTTGGGGCTTAGCAATAGCAGGCGAAATCGGCAACGGTAAGGAAATTCGTATTAACACCGGTAGCTTAGTAGTTGCAAATTACCGTTCAATAGTTTTAAATTACGCTGAAACCTCTGCAAGCATTAACTCACAGGTTGCAGTAATTTCAAGCGGCGTTGCAAGCGATTATCCCACTTTAGTAAGCGCATCTGCTCCTAGCGCAAGTGTTGATCTAATCACTAAATTCTCTGTTTCAACTATTGATGAAATTAGAGTTAAAGTACTTGGCGGTGGTGATAAGAATATCTTCATTGGCGGTCTTAAAAAAGTTGCATGGAAGAAAGAAAACGTAACTTATAGTGTTGCAAACGGCAATATTGAAAGTATTGCAGCACCGGTTGCTCCCGGTACTCTTAGCGTAGCTAATTACAACTTTACAACCGGAACAGTATCTTCGCTTTACTACTATTATGAAGGCGAAACCATTACTGCTGATCATATGGCAAGTATCGTTTTTGATTTTAGCAATATAAGACTAAGCGATTATAAAACCATTACAATCACGTATAGATCATTTGCGGGCTCAGGTAACGTTAACACCGTTCTTTATATTGATAATAATTACGTTGGATGGGGTGGCGGTGGCGACCAAACTATCGATTTAAAAGCAAAGGCTGAAGCTAGCGGTTTAACCACTATTGATAAATTCGAGCTTACCGTTGATAAAAAGGCAAGTCAAACGACTGCAAAAATTTACGTTGCTTCAATTAAATTTGTATTAAATCCCGAAACCGTAACTTATAGTGTTGCAAACGGCAATATTGAAAGTATTGCAACACCAGTTGCTCCCGGTACTCTTAGCGTAGCTAATTACAGCTTTACAACCGGAGCAGTATCTGCGCTTTACTACTATTACGAAGGCGAAACAATTACTGCTGATCATATGGCAAGTATCGTTTTTGATTTTGGCGGTATAACGGTAAGCGATTATGCAACCATTAAAATTACCTATAGAGCTTTTGCAGGTACAGGTAACGTTAACACCGTTCTTTACTTTGATAATAATTACGTTGGATGGGGTGGCGGTGGCGACCAAACTATCGATTTAAAAGCTAAGGCTGAAGCTAGTGGCATAACCACTATTGATAAATTCGAGCTTACCGTTGATAAAAAGGCAAATCAAACGACTGCAAAAATTTACGTTGCTTCAATTGAATTGGTTGCAAACTAAGAAATCAAATATAGTAAAAAAGCGCGAATATTTTCACGCTTAACCAAAAAAAAGTTATCAAAAAAAGTCCTTGGGGGAAACCCCAAGGACTAAAGATAGCTAAAAATTATTTATTAAATTCGTTAAACAGTTCAATATAGTTTTGTTTTATTTGTTCAGGTGTAAACCTGCCTAAAACCTCGTAGTTAAAAACACCTAAATAGTTTACTTGCTTTAACGCGTTAAGAATTTTATTCCAATCTATCTTGCCTTCCTTGGGCAGTAGATGGCGTTCTTTTGTGAAGTCATAGTCGGAAATATGAACGGTACCAATTCTGTTGCCGTATTTAATTATGGCATCTTCCGGCTTTTCATAGTAAAAGTGGTTAACGTCAACGCAGGTATAAGCCTTTTTGCAGGCTGAAAGAAAATCAAGCATTTTATCAGAAGTGTCTAAAAAGTGTTTGCCTGCCATATTTTCTATGCAAATCTTTTTATCCGTTTCTTCGGTTAGGGCGTTAACGGATTTTATCAAACGCGCTTCGTATTCCTTATAGTTGGTTTGGTCAACGCCAAATCCGCCCGGATGAAAAACGTAAGCGGAAGGGTTATATTTATCAAGTTCTTTAATAAGCTTAATAAAAAGCTTAACTATTTCCTTTCTGTCTTCCTCGTATTGGCAAGCTAAATCCGCCCATTCATTGGTAATAGGCATATGTATTGCGTTTAGTTTAAGATTTTTTGCGTTAATAAGCTCATAGCCTTGGTTGTAAATGGGAAAATCGCTTGGAAGATATAAGTAACAACAGTCCACGTCCACACTGGTAAATTCAAGAGCTTTTAAGGTATCTAATTTACTTTCTAAATCCTTTTTTATGCCGTATCTGTAAGAACCCTCTTTAAAACCAAGCGGTTCAACAGTGGCTATACTCATTCCTAACGGAAGCTTATACATAGCTTTCTCCTTTATATTCATTACCGTTTAACCCTTATTACTTGTGTTAAAAAGAGGTATCGGTTAACTAATTTTGAAAACAACGGCAAGCATAACTCTGTTATCTTTGCGTTTAATATATTACTTTGGGTACGTATTTATTATACTATCCAATTAAATCAATGTCAAATTTAAAGCGAAGTTTGATAAAATTTCGTAAATATATAGCAAGAAGAAGGAAAAAACAATGCAGTTAACAAAATCTAAAATCAACCCAATTTTATCACCCAACCCCTTAAACCAGTGGGAAGAGCGTTGCGTATTAAACCCTGCAGTTATTTATGATGAAGAAAGGCAGAAATTCGTTATGCTTTACAGGGCTGCCGGCGACGATAAAAGACATAAAATAGTGCTTGGTTTAGCTGAAAGTGATGACGGCGTTAACTTTACAAGAATGTCTAACGAGCCTATCTTTAGTCCCGCTAACGAAGAACCGGATGGAGGTTGTGTAGAGGATCCCAGACTTACTAAGCTTGGCGATTTATATTACGTAACTTATGCTTCACACGCTTATGCGCCCGGTCAGTACTGGTTAGAACCATATATTGAAGGGGTTACTAAACCGCCTATGTATTTGGAAGAAGGGGATATCAGGGGGGAAATTATGCCCTTTTACGCAAAGGAAAATTTAACCGTATCTTGTCTTGCCGTAACCAAGGATTTTAGGCATTATAAGAGATTTGGAAGAATTACCGAAGCTTGCGTAGACGATAGAGACGTAGTTTTATTCCCTGCGGTTATAAACGGCAAGTACGTGCTTATTACTCGCCCCAAATTTAAAAATGTTCCTAACGTAAAAATGCCTTCAATTTGGCTTTCATTTAGGGATGATTTATTAGAGTATGAAAAGCCCGAGCTTTTAATTACCGGCGAGCAGTGGTGGGAAACCCAAAGAATTGGCGCAGGCACCGTTCCCATTTTAACTAAGTACGGTTGGTTCTTGCTTTATCACGGCGTAGACGATAACGGTATTTACCGTGTTGGCGCACTAATACTTGATAAGGATAATCCTTTAAAGGTTATTGCAAGAACTAAAAATTACATAATGGAACCCGATCAACCCTTTGAATTAGAAGGTATTTATAACGGTTGCGTATTCCCCACAGGTACAGTTGTTAAAGACGGTACTCTTTACGTTTATTACGGCTGTGCAGATAAATACGTTGGCTTAGCTACTGCTAATTTTGAAGAGCTTTTAGAAGAAATAATGAAAGACAGGGTATAACATTTTTCCCCTAGGTTGTTAAAAATGAACGTTCAAGAAAAATATCAATTATGGCTAGATAACGTAACGGATGAAGAACTTAAAAAAGAGTTAGAGCAAATGCAAGCGGATGCCGTAAAAAAGGAAAACGCTTTTTTTAAGGATTTAGAGTTTGGCACCGGTGGTTTACGTGGAATTTTAGGTGTTGGTAGTAATTGCTTAAACGTATACACCATTGGTAAAATCACCCAAGGTATAGCCGATTATATGAATAAAAAAGGACTAAAAAGGGTGGCAATATCCTTTGATAGCCGTATAAAATCACACCTTTTTGCTAAAAGAACGGCGTGTGTTTTTGCAAGCAACGGCATAGAGGCTTTTATTACCGAAGAACTTATGCCCACTCCCTTTTTATCCTATATTACCCGTGAGTTAAAGGCGGATATTGGCGTAATGATAACCGCTTCGCATAACCCCGCAAAATACAACGGCTATAAGGTTTACGGTAGCGACGGTTGCCAAATAACTGAAGATGCGGTTAAGGAAATCTTACCTTGTATAGAAAGGGTTAGTGAGTTTAACGTTGTGTGCGGTGATTTTGATGACCTTTTAATAGGTGGAAAAATTGCTTACGTTCACGCATCTTTAACGGAAGACTTTTTAAATAAAGTGTTGGCACTTTCAAACTATTCGTTAAGCAATTTAAGCATAACCTATACCCCCCTAAACGGTGCGGGTTATAAGCTTGTACCAGAAGCTTTAAAAAGGGCGGGCTTAACCGCGCTTAATATTGTTGATGAGCAAAGTTATCCGGATGGTAATTTTACAACCTGTCCCTTCCCAAATCCAGAAAAAGAAGAGGCGTTGGCGCTTGGTCTTGAATATGCAAAATCAAGCGGTAGCGATTTGCTTTTAGCCACCGATCCGGACTGTGATAGGGTTGGCGTTGCAGTAAAGCATAAGGGCGAATATAAGCTTTTAAGCGGTAATGAGGTTGGCGTTTTATTAACCGATTATTTGTTTAACGTACAAAAAGAAAGGTGTAAGTTGCCTAAAAATCCCGTAGTTGTTAAGACTATCGTAACCACAGACCTTGTTAAAAAGCTTGCAAGTAAGCACGGCTTTGAAATTGTTGAGGTCTTAACGGGATTTAAGTATATTGGCGAGGTTATATCTAATCTTGAAGCAAAGGGTGAAGTTAATCGTTTCGTGCTTGGGTTTGAAGAAAGCTACGGCTATTTATCGGGCGCGCACGTGCGTGATAAGGACGGTGTTAACGGCGCTTTAATCATAAGTGAAATGACCGCCTATTACAAAGATCAAGGCCTAACCTTGATAGATAAAATAGAGCAGTTGTATGACGAATACGGCTTATACGAGCATAAATTATTAACTTATACCTTTGAGGGCGCAAGCGGAAATGCAGAAATGAAAAGGCGTTTGGCTCTTTTAAGGAGTAATTTACCGGATGAAATTATTGGCGTTCCCATTGCAAACTGTATTGATTATTTAACGCAAGAAAAATATCCTTTACCAAAGGCAAACGTGCTTTCTTTTGAGCTTAGCGACGGTTGTAAAATAATCGTGCGCCCTTCCGGAACGGAACCGCTAATTAAGTGTTATTTAACCGTTTGCTTTGATAAGGCAAAAAACGCGGTTAGATTACGCGCTTACAAAGGCTTTTTAGATAAGCTTTTTGCAAACGATTAGGGAGTGAATGATTATGGATAAAAATTACTATAAAGAAAATGACAATATGATTTGGGAAAATGCGCCGGATGAAAGCAGTTATGTTTGGCGTTACAGTCAAAATCCTATTTTCGATATGAAAAAATCGGAGCATTTTTGGCACATTTGTAACAGCGCGGCAGTTATGGTTAACGGCGAATACGTTGGCGTTTTCCGTTGCGAAAATAAAAGCGGTACGCCTGATTTATACGTTGGCAAAAGTAAAGACGGCGCAAATTGGGAATTACAAACAACCCCTATCGTGTTTTATAATCAAGACGGTAGCGTGTTTGAAAAGCCTTACTGCTACGATCCCAGATTGATTAAAATAGAAGGCGTTTATTATACCGTATTTTGCGCAGATATAGAAGGCCCTTCAATTTATATTGCTAAAACGGTGGACTTTAAGCGCTTTGAAATGATACCCACCGGCTTTTTACCCTTTAACAGAAACGGCGTATTATTCCCCGAAAAAATCAACGGTCAATACGTAATGTTAAACCGCCCAAGCGATAGCGGTAACACTCCCTTTGGTAATATCTATATTAGTTATTCTAACGATATGGTTTATTGGGGTAATCATAAACTTCTAATGAAGAATTTTCATAACGAAGCTTATTGGGAAAGAATTAAAATCGGCGCAGGCCCAACACCTATTAAAACGGATGAAGGCTGGCTTTTAATTTATCACGGCGTGCAAGCAACCTGCAACGGCTTTACCTATAGTGTTGGCGTTGCACTTCTTGATTTAGAAGATCCTTCTATCGTTAAGTACAGAGCAAACAGGTATCTATTTAGCCCGGAAGAGGTTTACGAGGTTACCGGTTTTACACCAAATTGCATTTTTCCGTGTAGCGCAATAACTGATTCTAACGGCAGAATTGCCATTTATTACGGCGCGGCAGATACTACTATGGGCATAGCTTTTACTACTGTTGATAAGCTACTTGAGTTTGTTAAAAAGTACAACGCATAAGCTTAAAAATTGTAATTTTGCGGTATAAAAAAGGAGTGTCTTTTGATGCTTCTTTTTTGATTGTTTTTTATTAAAAGCTAAAAAATACTAATTTTATAAACTCAAAAAACCAACCGAACATGCCGATAATCGACCTATAGGCTAACTTTTTAGCTCTTTTAGGGTGAAAAACTTAAATTTTATTCGTTTATTGGTTTGCATTGACATTCTAATTTTAAAAGTATATAATATAAAGGAGCAAAGGGCTTTTAAGCAAAATAAAGCCGATAGCTTAAATGAAAATTCAAAAATTAATTCCCGAATGTAAAGATTACGTTTGGGGTGGAAATAAGCTTAAAGAAGCTTACGGAAAAACATCTGAAAAAAGTCTTGTGGCAGAAAGCTGGGAACTTTCCTTTCATAAGGACGGATTAACCAAAACAGAAAACGGCTTGGCTCTTACTACTCAGCTAACGAAAGAAGAGCTTGGTAGCAATCTTTTAGGTTTTGAGTTTTTCCCCGTGCTTAATAAGTTTATAGACGCAAAGCAAAATTTATCCGTTCAAGTTCACCCGTCAGATGCTTACGCCTTAAAGAATGAAAATTCTTTTGGTAAAACGGAAATGTGGTATATCGTAGAGGCAGAAGAGGGTGCGGGAATATATTTGGGCTTTAATCGCGACGTAACTAGCGAAGAATATAAAAGAGCGATAGAGCAAAATAAACTAACGGAACTTTTAAATTTTTATAAGGTTAAGGCAGGGGAATGCTATTTTATTCCTGCCGGCACGGTACATGCAATAGGTGCAGGCTGTTTGATTTATGAAATTCAACAAAACAGTAATTTAACCTATCGCGTTTACGATTACGGGCGCGGTAGAGAGGTGCATATTGATAAAGCGCTTGCCGTTTCTAAACTTAAAAAGCATGAAAATATTACTCTTAAGGGTGAAGCTTTAGGGGTTAGTAAATATTTTACAGTTAAAAAGTTGCACGTAAAAGGTGCAAAAGAACGTATTTTGCAAACGGACGGAAAAACCTTCCACTGTTTAACCGTAGTAAAGGGGGAGGGGGAAGTGAACGGCCTTTTAGTTAAAAAGGGCGATAGCTTGTTCGTGCCTGCAAACTGCGGTGAATATTATTTGAAAGGCGAAATGGAGGTTATTATGACGCAAGTTCGAAAATACTACTTAGGCATAGATCTTGGCGGTACTTTTATTAAAGGCGGTATCGTTGATGATGAGGGCAATATCGTATTGCAGGATTCAACCCCAACCGAAAGTGAAAAGGGTGGCCCTCGCGTTGCAGAAAATATTGCAAACTTATGCAAAAATCTTTTAAAGAATGCCAACATGACGGAAAGTGACGTTGTTGGCATAGGTATGGGCTCGCCCGGTATGATAGATAGTAAAACGGGGGAAGTAGTGTACTCTAATAACCTTGCGTGGGAACACTTTATGCTTGCAGAAGAGGTTCAAAAGCATATCTCATTGCCTGTAAAAGTGGCAAACGACGCAAACGTTGCCGCTCTTGGCGAAACAAAGTTTGGTTGCGGTAAGAATTATAATAACACCGTAATGTTCACCCTTGGAACGGGCGTTGGCGGTGGAATTATTATAGACGGCAAGCTGTTTGAAGGTAATCGCTCTGCCGGCGCAGAAATTGGGCATTCCGTTATTGTTGCGGGTGGTGAGCAGTGTAGTTGTGGCAGAAAGGGTTGTTTAGAAGCCTATGCTTCTGCAACGGCGCTTATTCGTGACACAAAACGCGCAATGCTTGCACATAAAGATAGCAAAATGTGGGAAATCGGTGATATAGATGGCGTTACCGGAAAAACCGCGTTTGACTATAAGGATAGCGATATTTACGCAAAAGAAGTAGTTGATAACTATATACAAAAGATTGGCGTTGGTATAACTAACGTTGCAAACGTATTCCGCCCAGAAGCTATTATTTTAGGCGGTGGGGTTTGCGCTCAAGGCGATAACCTTGTTAAGCCCTTACAGGAATATTTAAACAAAGAATTATACGCCGGCGAAAAAGGTCCTCAGGTTAAAATTTTAATAGCAACCTTGGGAAATAGCGCGGGGTTGTTGGGGGCGGCTGCTCTCCTAATAAAATAAGCCTTATTTTGGGGCTCTTCCTAAAAAGTATTTGGAATAAAAGCGCTTATCTACGTCGTAATAGTGCAAAAACTTTACGTTTTAGCCTCGGTCATGTACGGCAAGTACAATCCCTTGCTAAATCCGCA
>JAZSMG010000174.1:0-4632 GCA_045535775.1 Christensenellaceae bacterium
TCTATCGTTATTTGTACAGACTTAAAATTCCAATCACTTATTGCTTTATCAACAAATTCACCGCCCAACAAATAACCATTTGAAACAAATGAAGTGGAAAATTCTATCCCATAACTTGCCAAACTTCTGCAAATTTTATCAATCAACTCCGGCGCTAACGTAGGTTCGCCACCAAACCATTTAATATGTACCTTCTTTGCGCGATTTTTTATAAATTCAACAACAGATTCAGCCGTTTCGTTGCTCATAAACTCTTTTTTTATGCCATGCTCATAACAATAATAACATCTTGCATTGCACTCCGTCGTAGGCAAAATTACCAACGATAACTGATCATCATTTTCTGATTGTTTGCAATATGCTTTATTGCGTTTTTGTTGTATCAACGAAAACTCACTATCCACAGAATTATAAATAAATCCCATTTGAAGTAATGCATCCAACTCTTCATTAGTAAAAGTTTGTAATTCGTTTTGCATCAATGCATTATATTTTTCATCATCTAAAGCAATAAACGAGGTTGTCATCATGCTATAAACGATATGCATACCTTCATCTAAAAAATCAAATAAATATTTCGATTTAGTATATTTCATATCCCCCTCACTTACAGATAAAAATCTTATTATTATTATAATTTTTTATTGCTATGTTGTCAAACAAATTATGATTTTACGCAAAAACAATTTATTTTTCTTTAGTTCATTAATAAACGTTGAGGCGTTTTTTACACCCCAACATTTAAAAATAACTGTATTATTGGCCTAATTTACTGCCGTAAAGGGTTGTATTGCTATCCATTAAATTTGTGTCCGCTTTTAAACGAGTATATCCACCAACAATACAGCCCACATAGCTGTTGCCACTAATTTGTGCGTTATTGGTACAATAGGTAATTTCAAAGAAACTATCGTACTTAGAACTACCTATTCACTTACCTCTTTTGTTCTTGCGGTTTAAATTATAATTTAAAAACAAAAAAATAGTTGCTATTAATTTACATTATACTACAATAAAACCAATATTTCAAGTCTTTTTTTGAAAAAACATTTCGATATTTTGCACAAAATTATAGCCACCTTTTTGGCTATTATTAACAAATACTTGCAAAAACAAAAATAGAAGTTGTTTGCAATAAATACATAGAAGAAATATAAAGACAAAACGTTGGATTTAATAAATTAAAAATTATTTGAATGCTTTTAATAATTATGGCAACAAAAAAAACACCTACTACCGCAGTATACCAAAAAAATGGCAAATACTGTTGTTGTAGGTGCTTTCGCTTATTTATTTGTTTTACTTGTTACGTTTATTGTTTTACTTGCTTTGTAAGTAATTTTTTAAAACTTCAAATAGTTCGGGGGTGATAACGTGCTCTATACGGCAGGCGTTTTCATCAGCAAGCTCTTCAGAAGCGCCAAGCTTTAAAAGCACTTCTGTGATGACCTTGTGCCTTTGATAAATATCTTCAGACTTTTTCTTGCCGGCATCCGTTAAAGAAATAGCACCGTTTGAAGCAACCGTGATATATCCGCGCTTTTGCAATAAACCCACTGCCCTAGACACGCTTGGGCGAGAATAGCCTAATTCCGCGCACACGTCAATGGACCTAACGAAGGTGCTTTTGCCAGTTAGTAGGTATATTGTTTCAAGATACATTTCTTCCGATTCACGGTATTTCATTTGCCTTACCCCTTAAAATATTTACAACATTATACTTTATTTTTTACAATTTGTAAAGCATAAAAAGCAAATTTATTGTAAATATGGAGTAAAAACGCAATTTTTACTGCTATTTATTCTCACTAGAGCAAGAGCAACCGCCCTTTTTTGTATTTTTACAACCGCACGAATAGGGGCAACCAATACACTTTTTTCCGCTCTTTTTAGCTTTGATTACGTAAAAAAGTGCGCCACCGATTATTAAAACTATTATGCCAATCGCTATAGCTTCTTTCCACATAAGAAAGCCTCCTTAAAAAATCAAATTAAGCCTTTAATTGATATTCTGCCTTAAACTGCTTATTCTTCTTAATGATAGCAACGGCAAAGATTGCAACTATTACCGCAACTATTGCCCAACCAACGATAGGCATCCAGATAGCGCCGAAGCTTCCGCCAACGAATAGCGTGCCGAAGAAGAATACTAAGAATGATAAGGTAAAGCCAACGGCAAATTGTAAGCCAATACCTGCCCAAAACCACTTTCTGCTCTTAATTTCTGAATTCATAGCGCCGATTGCAGCAAAGCAAGGGGGTGTGAATAGGTTGAACATTAAGAATGCTAACGCTGCAACTTTGGTTATTGCGAATACTGCAGCAACCTCGCTTGCTCCACTTTCTAAAATAAGTTCGTCTACGTTGATAAAGTTAGTTATTCCGTAGCAAACGGCTAGCGTGCCAACTACGTTTTCTTTTGCTATAAAGCCGGTAATTGCAGCTGCTGCTAATTGCCAAGCAACTATACCAACTACGGGAGCGATTACGTATGCAAAGGGGGTTGCTATATCGTGAAGAATAGACTCACCTGCTTCAACGACCTCAAATCGCCAGTTGAAGGTTTGCATTACGTGAACTGCAAAGTTACAAATTAAAATAATAGTACCGGCTTTTACTATGTATGACCATCCGCGTGAAAGCATTGACTTTGCGGCGGTTAAAAGTGAGGGAATTTTATATTCGGGAAGCTCCATAATAAAGAAGCTCTTTCTGTTCTTGTGACCTGTTAAAAGATTGATTAGTAACGCGCAAAGTAGAATTAAAATAATACCTACGAAGTACATCGTTACGCCAACCCAAGTGGAATCGCCAAAGAATACGCCTGCAAATAAGGCTATTACGGGTAGCTTTGCGCCACAGGGCATAAAGGGTGTTAACATTGCGGTTGCTCTGCGTTCACGCTCGTTTCTTATAGTTCTGCACGCCATAACACCGGGGATAGAACAACCAGTACCGATTACGAAGGGAATAATTGACTTACCTGAAAGACCTACCTTTTTAAAGATGGGATCTAGCACTACTGAAACGCGCGCCATATAACCGCAGTCTTCAAGTAAAGCGATAAGGAAGTACATAATCATAACCAACGGCAAGAAGCCTATAACCGCTATTACACCGCCGATTACACCGTCTACTAAAATAGAAGACCAAATGCTAAGCTCGCCAGCTTCGTTTGCTAAAGCGTTAGCAACTAACTCCTGCCCTGCTTCCAACCAACCAACGAAGGTATCCGCAATCCAAGGGCCAACCCACGCTTGCGAAATACCGAATACTAAGAACATTACAACCGCAAAAATGGGAATTCCTAGCCATTTGTTAGTTAATACTGCGTCTATTTTATCTTGCCTGTTAAAGTCTTTAGTTTTGCGTTCGCGCTTTTCTACGCGGGAAACTACAGAGTTAACGAACTTAAAACGCTTTCTATCTGCCTGCTCTACCGCGCTTTTATCCGTTAAATCAATATCTTCTTGAACAAAGGGCGCAGTCTGCGCGCTACCAACTATGCTTACCGCCTTTTCTACAATAGCCTTTAACCCCTCGGCCGCCACCGAAACGGTTTCTACTATGGGGCACTTTAATAGCTCAGAAAGTAGGTTAACGTTTATTTGAGTTTGCTTCTTTTTGTTAATATCCGCCTTATTTAAGGCTATAACTACGGGTATGCCAAGCTCTAAAAGCTGTGTGGTAAAAAATAAACTACGGCTTAAGTTAGTAGAGTCTACTATATTAATAATGACGGCCGGATTTTCGTTTTTTACGTAAGAGCTGGTTATGCTCTCTTCTGAGGTAAAGGGTGACATTGAGTACGCGCCCGGTAAGTCTACCGCAATAAGCTCCTGCTCGCCGTTATAATAAGAGCCTTTTATCTTATGCTCTTTTTTGTCTACGGTAACACCTGCCCAATTGCCCACCTTTTCATTACTACCGGTTAAAGCATTGTACATCGTGGTCTTACCGCTGTTGGGATTACCCGCTAATGCAATTCTCATTTTATTCTCTCCAAATACTTAAAAATTTCCCTTTCTCTTTTATTGTTAGCCACTGCTAACATTCTTCCAAAAAAAATAATCGTTTGACTATTTTTTTTAAAACGTGCCTTTGCGCAATTAAACTATTATAGCTTCTGCAAGTTGCATATCTATACTGTATCTTGCATCTTTAATTGCAACAACGCAAGTTCCGTTGCGGATGGCAATAACGGTAATATTTTCACCGCTGTAACAACCAAGAGAAAATAAAAAGGAATTAAGCTCTTCATCATCAGTATTAATACATTTAATTACGTATTCTTTGCCGATTTCTACTTGACTTAAATTCATTTTCTTCCTCCTTTAAAAGCTTGTTAGCCATTGCTAATTCGTGGGTTATTATACACTACTGATATGTATTTGTCAAGCAAAATATTCCCAAAAAATGAAAAAAAATTAAATTAAAAATTTTCTTTGTTTTTTGGCTTATTTTATTATTAGTAGCGTTATACCTCTAATAATTTTTTACGCTTAAATATATTTTATATTTACTTTTGTTACGGTTTTTAAAGCTAAGGCTTAATAATATTAAAATCAACATCTTTTGTCAATACGCAGTAAGTATAAAAGCGGACTCGCTTTTTTTAAAAACGAATCCGCT
>JAZSMG010000008.1:0-2488 GCA_045535775.1 Christensenellaceae bacterium
GACCGCTTGGCCTCCGACTTAGCGAATCTTACGGCAACGTATCACTATACATGGTAAATGATGAATTTACTGCTGGTTACTATTTATACAGAGTTAAAGCAGATAGCCAAAACGCTGCTTTATTAGCTCCCGGTGTTCACATTACCGTTACCGGTACCACCAACACCAACTACAACGGTTTAATTGAAACAAATGCCGGCGGTACCTTAGTTGTTGATGCAGACGTTCCTGCAATTAACGTTAACGAAAAGGTTTACGCTATTGATAACGATATTATCGGTGATTTACAATCTGCACACTACAATCAATCAAGACTAGTTTCATTAACCAATTGGAAGGTTAAAGAAATCAAGTCTGCTGTTGAAGAAGGCAAGACCGGTACTTTATTCATTGTTACTAAGGGCGGTGTAGACGTATCTATCGCTGTTTCTAAGTATATGGAAGGCGCTTACCTATGCAATGCATCTGATGCAACTTGGTCAGCACTTGCTGCTTTACAAACCACTGTTAAGGTTGGCGATATCCTTTCTGTAACCGGTGTTTTAGGTAACTACAACGGTCACCAAATTATGCCTCTAAGCGCAGAAGCAGTAGTAGTTGGCGGAACCGCTGATGCTGATAGCACTGTTTATGCTGGTCAAAAGGCTGCAAAGGCAGTTGCTGCTATTGATAAACTAATTGCAGATAACGGTCTTGATTCAATCGTTGCTGTAGCTAAGAACGTTCAACTTCCTGCAACTGTTGAAGGTTGCGAAGTTGCATTCCGCGTTATTGGCGAACCTCGTTCAATTTCTATTGTAGACGGCGCATTAGTTATCAACCCCGGTAAGATGGAAAGAGCTTGCTTAACAGCTGTTATTACTGTTGACGGCTTCACAACCAACATCTTCCGTTACATTGAAGCTGCTGACTTAGACGACGCTGCTAAGGTAGAATTAGAAGAAAAAGAATTAACCTTCGTTACTGATGAAGCTATTAATGCAAACACAGTTTTAACTGTTCCTGTAGTTGGTAACTTATTTAATAACGTTACCATTTCTTGGGCATCTAACAATGAATGTGCAGTAGTTGATGGTTCAACTATCACTATTACCGTTCCCGAAGAAATCGTTGAAGTAATCTTCACGGCAACCATCACCTTAAACAATGCAGTTCTAACCAAGGAATTCGTTGTTGAAGTTGGTAAGCCTGCTAACATTTCATTAGTAGACTTCGTTGCTCTTGCAACTGGATTAGAACACGACACCGTAACCACTAAGAAATATCTTGTAAGCGGTATCGTAACCGAAATTGCAAACAACAAGTATGGTAACTTATACGTTACTGACGCAGCTGGTAACACCTTATACGTTTACGGTTGCTATGATGCAGACGGTACTAACAGATACGACGCTATGGGCGAAGCTGCTCCTCAAGTAGGTGACTACGTTGTATTATTCGGCGTTGCATCTAACTATAACGGACCTCAAATGAAGAATGCATGGGTTCAATCTTGCACTTCTCCCATTTCTATTGAAGAAGCTACTGCAATTGCTTTAGCTCTTGAAAATAAAGGTGATGCCTCTACTGAAAAATATCTTGTAACCGGTACTGTTACTGAAATCGCTAACGCGACCTACGGTAACCTATACATCACTGATGATGATGGTAAAAAGATTTACGTTTACGGCGTTTACAGTGAAGATGGTTCTTTAAGATTTGACGCTATGGGCGAAGCTGCTCCTCAAGTAGGCGACGTTATCACCGTTTACGGTGTTGCTTCTAACTACAACGGCGCTCAATTAAAGAACGTTTGGGTTGTTGCAAGAACCGCAGGTAATCACGAACACGATTTTACCGGTGAATGGAAGTCAAACGCAACCAAGCACTGGAAAGAATGTGCTTGTGGCGCAGTTTCTGAAGAAGCTGACCACAGCTTAGAAAATAACGTATGTTCAGTTTGTGGTTATGAAGTAGTAGTTGTTACTTACGTTCAACCCGAAGCTGGCAAAGAATACTATTTATCAATGCTTCAAAGTAATGCTGGTAAGACCGTTTACCTTGCAGGCGGAATGGCTCAAACTTACTATTTAGCAACCACCGAAGATAAGACTGCTGCAGTTAAAGTTTTCGTTGAAACTGCTGAAGGCGGATTATACTTAGGTTACTATGATGCAACCGGTGCGAAGAATTATCTTAACGTTGTTGTAAGCGACGATGGCGCTCACGTTAACTCTGTTATCGCAAGTGCTGCTGAAACCGTATACACCTACAGTGCAGAATTAGGCACTTTAGTTGCTGACGTTGATGGCACTCCTTATATCATTGGTACTCGTAACGATAAGACTTATACCACTATTGGTCCTGTTAAGGTTGAAACCGATCCTTTCTACGTATTATTTGAATTAGTAGAAGGTGGCGTAACTCCTCCCGCAGTAGAACCTTCTGTAATCACTACTATTGCAGGCGCATTAGCTGCAAACGTAGGTGATGCAGTTGAACTTACCGG
>JAZSMG010000044.1:0-4487 GCA_045535775.1 Christensenellaceae bacterium
AGCATGGCTATGCACGAAAGCGAATCACGCTTTAAGGAAAACCTAGTTGCAAGAAGCCCTGCATATTGGAAACGCCATTTTGCAAAGCTTAAAGAAATCTTCCCCACTCAACTTGAAGGCGTAACCGCCCAAGATATGATTGAATACGTTAACCTTGCTGAATGCAGTTTAATCCGCACGGAAGCCGACGAGTTAACCTATAGCATGCACGTTTTAATTCGCTACGAAATGGAAAAACGCATTATGGCAGGCGAAATTACGGCAGAAGAAATCCCCCAAAACTGGAACGCTCTTTATAAGGAATACCTTGGCGTTAACGTACCCGACGATACACACGGTTGTTTACAGGACGTTCACTGGGCATACGGTGAATTCGGTTACTTTCCCACCTACGCTTTAGGCTCCGCTTACTCTTCACAAATTTATAACGCAATGAACAAATGCTTTAACGTTGAAGAAGCTATTGAAAGCGGAAATATGAAGCTTATCACAGATTGGTTGAAGGATAATATACACAAATACGGAAGCTCTAAGTTTAGCAAAGACATCCTTTATCTTGCAACGGGCGAAAACTTTAACCCCGAATATTACGTTGAATATTTAGTTAAAAAATATACTGAGCTTTATAATTTAAACTAATTATATTACTTATACAACTAAAAAAATAAAACTCCTTACGTTTTTTAAAAAATTCATAATAACTTATGTTTTTTAATTAGTTAATCATTATGCCGTAAATTAGACGTAATTAAAGCCTTTGCAGGTTGATTGCAAAGGCTTTTTTGTTTATTAATCGACCTATAGGCCTACTTTTTGCATCTTTCAATAATTTCCGCCTCTAAAGGAAGCTTGCTATCCTCTTTGATGATTTCACCAATTTTATCTGCAACAACTCTTCCTTTAACAACGTTCTTTACAGATACTATTTCACCTTTAATATCTGCATTAACGTTGCTATATTCAAAACTTAAATCGCATCCTTCCGTTTCACAATTTAAAAGCGTTAAATTTTCGCAGTAGCACAGCGGTTGCGTTCCTATTATCTTGCAGTTTTTAAACGTTAAATTTTTAGAATACCAAGCCAAATATTCACCTTGCACAACGCAGTTTTCAACGGTGACGTTTTCTGCGTGCCAAAAGGCATCCTTCGTTTTTAAAACGCTATTTTTAATGGTTAAGTTTTTGCAGTATTGGAAGGAATATTTGCCGTTAAAATTAAGGTTATCAATAGTTAAATCACTACACTCAAAAAAGGCATATTCACCTGTTAAAGAAGAGTTTTCAATTTTAATACCCCTGCACTTCCAACCAAACTCCGCACTTGTTATTTCAGAATTTTTTATAGCTATATTACTGCATTCTCTTAATGCTTTTATTCCACCAAGATTGCAATTGTTAACAAATATACACTTTGAATACCAAAGGGCGGCACGGCAGTTAACCGTTTGTACGCATTCATTCATGCTAACACCGTCAACGTGCCAAAGGGGGTAACGCAAATCCATAAAGCAGTTTTGCATAACAATATTTTCGCATTCCTTTAAAGCAGATTCGCCATCCGCTTCGCCTTCAAAACGGCAATTAACGATTATTGCATCCTTTTGATTATACAATGCTCTTTCATAGGGAAATATTTGATCAAAAATTTTCTTCATTTGTAAAAACACTCGTAAATAAATTTACGTTAATTATATCACTGTTAAACGATATTGTCAACGCATATAAACCGATCTATCAATTTAATCAAACGTATAAATGCTACAATTTTGTTAAACAAAAAGAATACTAAATAACAACTAAAAGCGCCGTTAATCGCCTTATAGGCTAACTAAAGCACAATTATTTCACCATCTTTAACGGCAACCGTAAGTGTTTGACCTTCCTGTATATCACCGCCTAAAATTCTAATAGCAACGGCAGTTTCTATCTTGCTTTCTATAAATCTTTTTAGTGGTCTTGCGCCGTAGGTTACGTCATAACCGCGCTCTATAATTAAATTTTTCGCCTCTTTAGTTACCTCTAATTTTAACTGCTGATTAGATAATCTAAGGGCCAACTTCTTAAGTAGAAGATCTACTATTTTTTCAACTGAACTTCTAGATAGTGGCGTAAATGTTACGATATCATCAAACCTATTTAAAAATTCAGGGCGGAAGGTACGCTTTAAAAGCTCGCTTATTTTGCCCCTAGTTTCATCCGTAATTTCGCTATAACCCTTTTCCATATCTTCCATAATATAACTACTACCAAGGTTAGAAGTCATAATTATTATGGTATTCTTAAAGTTAACCGTTCTGCCGTGCGCATCAGTAATTCTTCCATCATCTAACGCCTGTAACAACAAGTTGAAAACGTCCGGGTGAGCTTTTTCTATTTCATCAAATAAGATTACTGAGTAGGGCTTTCTTCTTACTGCGTCTGTAAGTTGACCGCCTTCATCGTAGCCAATATATCCCGGAGGCGCGCCAATAAGTCTTGATATAGAGTACTTTTCCATATACTCACTCATATCAATCCTTATTAAACTTCTTTCATCATTGAATAAATAGTCTGCAAGAGTTTTTGCAAGTTCCGTTTTACCAACCCCTGTCGGGCCCAAAAACATAAAGCTACCAATAGGTCTATTTTCATCTGCAATACCCGCCCTTGAACGAAGAATTGCCTCTGCTACCTTTTGAACGGCATCATCCTGCCCGATAACTCTTTCGTGTAACTTTTCTGCTAATTTTAACAGTTTTTTCTTTTCACCTTCCATTAACTTAGTTACAGGAATTGAAGTCCATTTTGATACTATTTGAGCTATTTCTTCTTCAGTAACTTCCATTCTTAACAGTGAGTTAACCGACTTATTTAGCGACTTTTGTTCACTTTCGCGCAGTTTTTCATTTAAGGCAGGAAGCTCCCCATACTGAAGTTTCGCAACCCTTTCGTAATCGCCTTTTCTCTTTGCGTTTTCTATTTCTAAGTTAATTTGATCTATCTTTTCTTTTATGTTTTGAACACTATTTATTTCCTCTTTTTCTTTTTCCCATTGAAGTTTTAAAAGAGCAAGTGTTTCCCTTTTCTCGCTTAATTCCTTCCTAACGTTTTCCAGTCTTTCTAAAGATAAAGAATCCTTTTCCTTACTAAGTGCCATTTCTTCTATTTGAAGTTGAACGATTTTTCTTGAAATAACGTCCATTTCAGTTGGCATACTGTCTATTTCAGTACGAATCATAGCACAGGCTTCATCTATTAAATCTATTGCTTTATCGGGTAAAAATCTATCGTTTATATACCTATCAGACAACGTTGCGGCAGAAACTATTGCCTTATCAGAAATTTTAACGCCGTGGAATATTTCATATCTTTCCTTTAAGCCCCTTAAAATAGCAATAGTATCCTCTACCGTAGGTTGATCTACCGTAACAGGTTGAAATCTGCGCTCTAAAGCGGCATCCTTTTCTATATATTTGGTATATTCATCTAAGGTAGTTGCACCTATACAGTGAAGCTCACCCCTTGCAAGCATGGGCTTTAACAAATTTCCGGCATCCATACTGCCCTCGCCTTTGCCTGCACCAACTATAGTGTGTAACTCGTCTATAAAGAGCAAGGTCGCCCCTTCCTGTTTTTTAATTTCCTGTAATACTGCCTTTAAACGCTCTTCAAACTCACCGCGATATTTTGCACCTGCTATTAAAGCGCCCATATCTAATGCAAATATCTTTTTATCCTTTAACCCTTCCGGAACGTCACCGCTAACTATTCTTCTGGCTAACCCTTCTACTATTGCAGTTTTACCAACACCCGGTTCACCTATTAAAACGGGATTATTTTTGGTTTTACGTGATAAAATTCTTATAACGTTACGAATTTCCTCATCGCGCCCAATAACGGGATCTATCTTTCCGCTTTTTGCACGCTCCACCAAATCATAGCCGTATTTTTGCAATACGTCGTAGCTTTGTTCGGGATCATCATTGGAAATCGGTGAAGTTTTAACCTCTTTTAAACGTTTTTCAAACTCGTTTAAGCTAATGCCGTACTTATTGAATAAAGATTTAACAGTTTTGTTTGAGCATTTTAAAAGCGCAATAAAGATATGCTCTACGCCAACGTACTCATCCCCCTGTTTTTTAGCAAGTTCACTGGCAATCGCCAATACCCTTGCGCCTTCCGTTGAATAATAAATTTTAACACCGCTACCCGTAACCTTGGGCAAACGCTCTAATTCTGCCAAACCATCGCTTAGTAAAAGGTCTGCCGATTTGCCCATTTTAGCCAATAACGAAGCTATAAGCCCACTTTTATCGCTTAACACCCCGCAAAGAAGGTGCATTGGAGTTAGCTCTTGATGATTATTTAAAAGAGCAAGATTTTGCGCTTCGTTTAAGCTTTCTAATCCTTTTTTCGTATATTTTTCTGTTGACATAATAACCTCCTTAGCAAGTTTTAACACATATATTATTATGTTTTTTGTATCGGTATAAACTCAAGAAAAGAAT
>JAZSMG010000105.1:0-9587 GCA_045535775.1 Christensenellaceae bacterium
GTCGGTGCCGAATACAACGTCTGCTTTAATCTTGTTTGCAAGCTCTATTGCCATCTTTAGAGCTTCCTTATTTTCCGGATTAGGTACTTCTACGGTGGGATATTCGCCGTCATAATTCTTTTGTTCTTCTACAACGGATACCTCTATACCCATTTTACCCAAAACAGTGGTTACCGGAATTAAGCCCGTGCCGTGTAAAGAGGTATAAACGATTTTTATACTCTTACCCATTGCCTTTACTGCCTTGGGAGAAAGACCTAACTTTCTTACAATATTATAATATTTCTTTTCAAATCTCTTGCCTATTTCTACGATAGAGCCCTTGCCGATAGGCGTGGTTACGTCTGCACACTCAACGGAGAAATAGTCCGTTACCTTTTTAATATTTTCAACGACTACTGCAGTTGCTTCGGGTGACATTTGCGCACCGTCCTCACCGTAAACCTTATAACCGTTATATTCTTTGGGGTTGTGGCTTGCAGTAATCATTATGCCTGCAATAGCTTTTAGTTTGCGAACTGCATAGCTAAGCATAGGAACGGGGCGTGGTTCGCCGTATAAATACACTTTAATACCGTTTGCAACCAATACGCCCGCTGCAGCAAGGGCAAAGGTGTGCGAATATCTTCTTGTATCGTAAGATATTGCCACGCCACGAGCCATAGCCTTAGAGCCTAAGCCAATAATATAATCTGCTAAGCCTTTAGTTGCTCTTCTTACGGTGTAAATATTCATCATATTCGTGCCGTAACCGATAATCCCCCTCATTCCTGCCGTACCGAAGGCAAGCTCTGCACCAAAACGGTATTCTATTTCCTTTTCGTTTTCTTGTATAGCCTGTAATTCGTTTAAGCCTTCTGCGCAAAGCATGGGGTGAGCAATCCAGTTATGATATAAGGTTTTGTAATCGTTCATTTTATCACCAAATAATTGAAATATGCGTAATTATAATCAAAATACCGCAGTATTTGATTTTTTACATTATACAAATTTAAAATACTTTTTGTCAAATTATTAAAAGTAAAATTGAATTTTAGTGGTTTTTTTTGAGGTTTTTAATTCTTTTTTCACACTTCATATATACTTTTACTCTTTAATATTAAAAAACAAACGGGCGTTTGTGTGTAAAATTCTTTCTATATCACCGCTTTTCATCCCCTTTTTTTGCAATACGTGAGTTAGTTTTTTAACAAAAGTGTAATCTCCATCTGCAAAAACGGGGGCATCACTACCGTAAAAATCACTGCCGATTGCAAGCCCGTTTATACCAAATTTTTTAACGTATCCCTCTAATTGATTAAAAAACGCCTCTTCCCTACCTTTAGCGTTTTTTATACCGCTTAAAAAATGTCCAACGCCAATCAATCCAATTATACCACCCTTATTTAAAATAGCCTTTACTTGCATTTCATCTAAGTTCCTGCGGTGGGGATATATCCATTCAAAGGCGGTATGAGAGCATAACACCCTTTTTGCCCTGCTAACTATTTGATAAAAACTTTTTTTGTTTGAATGCGCTACGTCTACCGCCACCTTGTTGCCGTTTAATGCGGATATAAAAATTTCACCGCACTTAGTAAGTTCACCCTTTTGAGCACAACCGCCTGTAAATAAGTTATCATAATTCCACCCAAGTGAAATATATAATGGATTAAAGACACATAATTTTAATGAAAGGTTTATTATTCCTTCCTCTTTTTGCGTTAAATTACTTAACAAATAATCTTCATAACAGGCATCCTCAAAGGCGATTGGCAGGTGAGCCAAACTAAAAGCCGTTGCAATTTTAATAGCTTCTTTTAGGCTTCTATTCCCCCTGTAGACTGCGTTTATTGCACAAATTCCGCTTTGCGCGTTTCGTTTAGCAAGGTTAAGATTATCCTCTAACCCCACTGCAGTGGGTAAATCCGTGTGCAAATCAAATAAGTTTATATCCATATAAAAATGTTTACGCCGGGGAAAGTTGTATTATTCTAAAAAAATCACCAAAAAGTAACAATATTTATAATTTGCTACGCATATAGTGATTGACAAATTTAACCTTTTGAGGTAAAATATTTATCCACTTAAAGATTAAATCTTTAACGTTAATAAGAAAATTTTATAGTGAGGTACACTACGATAGAAAAATTCTATTTACACACTGAAAGTGAGGTTTTAAATCACTTTAACAGTAATGAAAACGGCATTAGCTCACAACAGGCGGAAAAACTACTTGAACAAAACGGACCTAATAAGCTTATTGAAGCTAAAAAGACCTCTATGATTAAGAGATTCTTCCTTCAGCTAGTTAACCCCATGATTATCGTTTTACTTGCCGCTGCGGCAGTTAACTTCGTTACGGTAATTATTGGAAGAATGAACGGTCACGAGGAATCCTTTGCGGAATTCTTTATTATAGTTGGCGTTGTTTTACTTAACGCAATCTTGGGCGTTATTCAGGAAGGTAAGGCGGAGCAAGCCATTGAGGCACTGAAACAAATGACTGCTTCCACTTGCAAGGTCCTTAGGGACGGCAACCTTATGGCTGTTAAAAACGAGGACGTAGTTGTTGGCGATATAGTTATTATTGAAGCAGGCGACAGCATTCCTGCAGACTGCAGAATTATCGAGTGCGCATCCCTTAAAGTAGAGGAAGCCGCACTAACCGGTGAAAGCGTTCCAGTTAACAAGCAATGCGAGGTTATTAAATCTGAAAGCGGTGAAGTTACCTTGGGTGATAGAGCTAATATGGTTTATATGGGCTCTACCGCAGTTTACGGAAGAGCTAAGGCTGTTGTTACCGCAACCGGCATGCAAACCGAAATGGGTAAGATTGCAGACGTTTTAGCAAAGACTGAAGCAGAAGTTACACCCCTACAGAAAAAGCTTAACTCTCTTTCTAAAATATTAAGTTTTATCGTTCTGGGCATAAGCATATTTGTTTTCATCTTTAACCTTATTACTAATGATAGTGGATTTAGCTTAGATACCGTTCTTGATAGCTTTATTATTGCAGTTTCTCTTGCAGTTGCAGCTATTCCAGAAGGGCTTGCAACGGTAGTTACCATAGTTCTTTCTATGGGTATGACTAAGATGGCAAGAAATAAAGCGGTTGTTAAAAAACTTACCGCGGTTGAGACGCTTGGTTGCACTCAAATTATTTGTTCAGATAAGACCGGTACGCTTACCCAAAACAAGATGACCGTTGTTGAACACTTTGCTCAAGACGAAAAACTACTTGCTACGGCTATGGCGCAATGTAGTGACGCGGTTTTAGATAACGAAACAAAAACGGCTAAAGGCGAACCCACCGAATGTGCGTTAGTTAACTACGCTTACTCTTTAGGTCTTGATAAGGGCGAGCTTGATAGCAAGCATAAAAGAGTTTCAGAAGCACCATTTGACAGTATGCGTAAGATGATGTCTACCCTACACCAAGCGGAAGGCAAAATCATTCAGTACACCAAGGGCGCGCCCGATGAAGTATTAAAATGCTGTAATAGATATTTAAAGGACGGTAAGGTTTTACCCTTAACCGAAGAAGCAAAGGAGGAAATTCTTTCAGCCAACAAGAATATGGCAGACAGAGCTCTTCGCGTGCTTGCTGCTTCTTACACCGAATACGACGCACTACCCGCGTTTAACAATCCCGAAGATATAGAAAAGGACTTAATCTTTATTGGTTTAACGGGTATGATTGACCCCGTTCGCCCAGAGGTTAAGCTTGCTATTACCGAATGTAAGTCTGCAGGTATTCGCCCCATTATGATTACAGGCGATCACAAGGATACCGCTATTGCTATTGCTAAAGAGCTTGGTATTATTACCGATGCGTCACAAGCCATTACCGGTAGCGAATTAGATAAACTTTCTGATGAAGAATTTAACGTTGCGTTAAAGGATATTTCCGTTTTTGCTCGCGTTCAACCCGAACACAAGGTTAGAATAGTTAAGGCTTGCAAGGATAACAATTATATTACCGCTATGACGGGTGACGGCGTTAACGACGCGCCCAGTATTAAGAGCGCAGATATTGGCGTTGGTATGGGAATTACCGGCACGGACGTTACTAAGAGCGCTGCCGATATGATTTTACAGGACGATAACTTTGCAACTATCGTTTCTGCAGTTGGCGAAGGTAGAAGAATTTACGAAAATATCCGTAAAGCAATTCAGTTCCTACTTTCAAGTAACCTAGCGGAAGTCGTTGCCGTATTTATTGCAACCATATTCGGCTTTAAGCTTCTTCTTCCCATGCACTTACTTTGGATTAACCTTATAACCGATACCTTCCCTGCTCTTGCATTAGGTATGGAAGAGGGCGAAAGCGATCTTATGAGCCGTAAGCCACGTAATCCCAACGAAGGTGTGTTTGCAGGCGGTTTAGGCTTTAACGTTGCAGTACAAGGCTTATTCATTGGTATTACTACTCTGCTTTCTTATTTCATTGGACATATGATAGAGAATAACGGCGTTTGGGAATGGACTATGCCCGGCGGTATAAGCGCAAACGGTATGACGATGGCTTTCTTAACACTTTCTTTAACGGAAAGCTTCCACTCTTTCAACGCGCGTTCGCTTAACCACTCCATCTTCACTGTTAAGAAACAAAATAAGTTCCTTTGGGGTGCGTTTGTATTCTCTATTTTACTAACACTTTGCGTTGTTTTAATCCCCGGAATAAGAAATCTATTTGAATTTAGTGCTATTTCATTAACTGAATTTGCTATTGCAATAGGTCTTGCATTCCTAGTAATACCCTTTGCTGAAATTTCTAAGGTTATTGCAAACGCAATTAGAAAAGCAAAAAATAAATAATCTATATACGATATAAAAGAGCGTGGATTAATTCCATCGCTCTTTTTTTATACACACCTAGTAAAAAAGCACCGCCAATAAATATTTTGACGGTACTTTTGTTAAATATTGACTTTTTTAGTTTTTACTTTCTTTTTACTCTTACGATAAACGCAATACTTAGTAAACTTGCAATGAAAGTTGCAATACTGCCTACGTCTAAAGAAGCGTTACAGTTAATCTTTTCATGAATTATTACAGAACTAGAAGAACCTTCGCTAGAACTATCTGTTGAGTTATCAACTGAGCTACTTGAATCGTCTGGATTAGGATCCGGATCGGGATCAGGTTCAGGCTTAACCTCTAGATCTTTAATTGCAAGACGTATAGCTGTTTCTGCGCCAGTTATTTCTAATATAGTAGCATTCTTGTTAGCAAGAATAACTTGAGCATCTTCAATAGCCTTTAATAATTTATCCATGCTTTCCTGAGTATATTCATCACTTGAGGTAAATTTTTGAGCTCCTTCAACTTGATGTGAAAGTTCATCCCTAGCTACAAAAATCTCATCCATAGCAAGGTCTCTTTCTACAGATGCGTCGTCAAGATATACTCTACCTTCACCCTCGTGACATACACCGATTGCATAAACGCCTTCTTTTTCAACTCTGAAGATAAAGGTATATTCAGCGTATTCTGCGGTTAAATCAACCACCTCACTACTAATTATACTTACTGCATTTAAATCACTTACGTGTTGCTTAATAACGGGAGAAGCAAAGAATAGCGAAGTATTACCACCAGCACTCTTTAACGTAACAGTAAACTTGTGTGCACCCTTTTCAAGATAAATGCCTTGATATAATTTACCAGCGCCCTCAACGTAGCCTGCATAGTCAGTTACTGTGAATTGATTTTGAGTATAAACTGCAGTTGCTTGCTTTTGACCGCGAGCTTCAGTTCCTGCGCTTGCGCCTTCACCTAAAATTGATGACCAATATGAAAGACCTGAAGTCCATTCAACCTCGTTATCATAACGTAAATTACGTTCAAAGCTTGCATTGTTAAAGTCAACATTTGCAATTAAATTAGCATCAGTAATGAACGTGCTTGCATCTGCAATTGCACTGCAACCCTGCCAGCCTAACATTGCAACGCCGTTGGTATACATATTATTAAACATGTATACTTCTTTAATGGGTGAATAGTCATCCTTTTCACCATCTCCTAAGTTATAGTTTCTATCAGAACTCCAACCATAGAAGGGGTTATCAGGCCATGAGCCGATATCTTGACCAAAGCCGGCAAATACGTTGTTATACGCAACTACGTTTTGAATTTCCGCCTTAGAAGAATCTTCCATGTTTGAGCCCCAAGCAATAAATACGATACCTAAACCGCCACGCATATTGTTATATGCAAGCTCTACGTTTCTGGTTGCAAAATGCTCAACCTCAACAGTGGGCATAGCCCATTCAGCAAATTTTCTTGGATCATCGGGGATAGAGTTAATTGTGAAAGCATCGTCACTAGAGAACATTCTATTTCTTACAATTAGCATGTTTTCACAGTTTGTCATACCAATACCATCACCATTCTTACAGTTAGGCTCACCAAAATGAATATTTGCATAGAAAGCATTCTTAACGAAGGTGTTTGATAAATTCCAGTTGTTTGTTCTTAAAATCTTAATATCGGTTATTTCAATATTTGTTACGCTATTGCAGAAAATAGGAGCAATATGAATTGTGTGAGCACAGCCTGCGCCGTGATTGGGGTCAATAATTTCCCAAGGACTAACATCCTCACCGCCCCAGTCTGCCATTCTTATAGTTCCGCCACCGGTTATGCGAACGTTTTGAACGTCACGAACTAAAATTAAAGGTTGGTTTTTATTACATGCGTGAGGCCACATAACTTCCGATTCGTAATCGTGGCCAATAACCACATCGTAATCGTAATCAGATAGTCTTGGTGACTGCAATATAACAGCACCCTTTTCAAGATATAATTCAACGTTAGATCTTAATTCAAGATTGGTTGCTATATAACGTCTACCATAAGGATTACTTACGTCTCCGGGAATAACTACTCTACCGCCACCTTGTGCGTGAACATAATCAATAGCTTTTTGAATTGCCTCGTTATCGTTAGTAAATCCATCACCAACTGCACCAAACGCTGCATCCGTTACCTTCACTTCAAATTCGGGAAGTTCGAATGCGTAAGGATTGGTTACGAAGTCACGGTAGTTTTCAATTTGGAACGCCTTTGAAAGTGAAACACCATTTACAGCTGCTATAAATAGCGTTGAAAGATGATTCATTTGGCTGTTCTTTTGAATGAATGGGAATTCAATTAAGAAGCTACCATCTTCTCCGACAACACCGTTTGCAATTACAACGTTATCTCTGAAAGCAATAGTTTCATAAACGTTTTCTACCGTGGTTGAATATAAAATAATCTTTTTACCTGCGTATTTTTGATCAACACGACCTCTATAAGTTACGGTTTCGTTTGTTGCAGTCATTGAATATTCAATTGCTGCGTAATCGTAAATTTCATCTTCTCTTTCAAAGCTTATAGCGTCAATTTCAATACTTCCACTTTCAGCTTCAATAAATTCTAACTTAATATCAGATAAATATCCGCTGATGCTTAAGTCTGAAAGGTTGAAATAATAGGTATGATAACCGCAATTTGCGTTAATATCAAATTCTTTAGTAAACCATCTATCGGGATAATCTTCTGACTTAACTGAAAGAATTACCTTGCTTGCGCTTGTGTAGTTAGCCATTCTTACTAAAATGGTGTTTCTTACAGGTAAATATGCAGAATACTTAGCACCGGGAAGTTGATTAACGTCTAAGTTGATTACGGGATCGCTATTAGTAACCTCAAATTCTATTGAATTATTAGCCTTGTTATAACTAAAGTTTGCATTTTCACAAGTTACAGACTCAACTCCTCTTTCATCAAGAAAATCAAAGTCACCATAACCAAGTTCACTATTACTCTTATCAACCTTTTCAAAGCTGATATTCTTATAGCTTGCCGCGGTATCCCACGCATTCATATAACAGAAGGTATCACTAAACGTGTACCCCTCAAGGTCAAACGCAGATAAAGTAAGTCTTCCGTTTATATACATTGCAAAGCGATTATCTTCAAAAATACATTGAACGGTTGACCATTGATTTGCATTAAAATTAACTATTGTATTCTTAACTGAAAGAACCGCAGTGTTACCAACAATAATTCTCACTCTTGCCTCTCTTCTTTCAGGCATGATTTCAAAGAATAAATAGGTTTCTGAATTGTTTCTATCTAAAACGATAAAGCCTGCATTACGTTCGTTATGAGAACCAACAGTTCCGGGCTTAATGTCAAAGGTTACGCTATTGTTATCATCGGTTACGCCAGCATAATTAAGAATAGCAATGGCACCATCAATATGGTTTGCAGAGTAAACAACCTCACCATTTTCTTCAGTTTGAGTAAATGAAGAACCATACCATACGGGTAATTGCTCTAATTCTTCCGTGGTAAATTGCATATCTTTAACAGTGGGCTTATGTCCCCATGATGATATGAAAGCATTTACATCACCATCAAAGTTAAACCATTCGGTATTAACCAAGGTGCCCATTAACTCACCGTCAACGTAAATTCTAGCGTAATTTTTAGCAAATACACACTTAACCTCAAACCAAATGTCTGTTTCAGTCCAAGCGTCCTCAAGGTTAGGAGGATAATTACCTTCTACCTTAGTTGTGTTGTTAAGTATTATTCTGTAACAATTCCAATAATTTAATAATTGGAAAGCCAAGCGGTTGCCATTACTATCTTTAAGATTAAAGCATACATTTGCGGTATCGTCGCCATTGTGATATTCGTTCGCTCTGTATTTAAAGGTAAAGGTGTTAACGTTTGATACTTCTTCTAAATAATGGAAGGTCAATGCGCCGCCCGCAATTTCAGATTCGGTTGCATTATATACAACTTCACCGTTTTCATCGCTCTTTTCGTAACCAGAGCCGCCCCACTCCTCTTCAGGAATTTGAACGTTTGAAAATTCTATTCCCTTAACTGAGTGCTTGCTGCCCCATGCACTTATTGCAACAGATAGCTGATTTTCAAAATCAAAATTATCGGTATAGAATAGGCTCTTCATTAACGTACCATCAACGTAAACTTGAAGGTTGTTTTTCGCAAAAACACACTTAAATTCAAACCAAACGTCAGTTTCACTCCAACCATCAGTGGTGTTAGGAGGATAGTTAGATTCTGCCTTAGTAGTGCCGTTAAGTATTATTCTATAACAGTTCCAATAATTTAAAAATTCAAAAGATATTCTTATGCCGTTAACGTCATCAACGTGTAATGCAATATTTGCAGTATCGTGGCCGTTAAAAGCAGAATTAGGTCTATATTTAAAGGTTACAGCGTTATATCCAACAACGGGTTCAGAATAAGGAAGGTATATTGCTCCACCGTTTTGCTCAAAGGTGTTTGCAGTTAAAACCTTTTCTCCGTTTTCTTCACTTTCATCGTAGTAATCACTATACCAACCGGGTGCCTTTGGGGGCTCAATGTAGCTAAGCTCAAAATCTTTAATAGCGGCGTTTGCACCCCATGAGCTTATCTCTATTGTTGCGCTTTTTGCTAATTCAATACCTTCCGCAACGGTTATAGTAGTTACGTTTTGACCGTCTGCAAGGTAATCAATTTCCAAAGTTACGCTATCTTTTAAGAAAGTATAAGTAACCTTAAACCATTGATCAGATTCACTCCAGCCATCGGTTGTG
>JAZSMG010000098.1:0-23017 GCA_045535775.1 Christensenellaceae bacterium
CGTTATCCTTAGTGTAACCAACGATACCGCCAACGTTAGAGCTACCCTTAACTAAGCCGTAGTTTGAACAGCTTTCAATAGCCGTTTCTACGTTGTAACCAACGACGCCAGAAGTATAAGCTGCGCCGTAAACAGGAGCATAGTTGTTACAGTTATTGATAGCTTCCGCTAAACCTAAAGCGTAGCCTATAACACCGCCAACGTAGTTTTTGGTTGATGAAACGTAGCCGTAGTTATTGCAGTAGCTTATAACTGCGCTACCTTCCTTTCTTGCAACTATGCCTGCAACGGTACCGCTACCGCCGTCTACTATAACCTGACCGTAGTTATTACAGTAAGTTACTGAAGCGTTAGTTCCGCCAACGATACCTGCAGTTCTATATGAGCCTGACGCGCCCGTTTGAGTAATAGTTGCGTAGTTATTGCAGTTTTTAATTTCACCGCTAGACCAACCAACGATACCTGCGGTATTACCAAAACCGCACACCGTACCGAATGAATTACAGTTTTGCACCAAACCGCCCTTATTGTGACCAACTACTAACGCGGTGTATTTAGCAACTGAATATACGTTACCGCTTACGTTAAGATTTTTAACGCTACCGCTAACTGTAGAGAATAGTGCGTGACCTGAGTTTTCGTTACTGTTAGCAAGCTCGCTTCTATAGCTTAAATTGTATACTGAATGGCCGTTACCGTCAAAATGACCGCCAAATGGATAGTTATAATGACCGATTGCTTCCCAAGCTATATTTGCAAGGTCTAAATCGTTATTTAACTTAAAGTATACGCTTTCGTATGCGTTTCCGCCGTCTACGTCCTTAGCAAGTTGAGCAAGCTGTTCTGCAGTGGTGATAATATACGGTGCGCTTTGAGTACCTGCGCCGTATAACGTAACGCTTTCATATTCACCTGTCCAAACGTCGTAAGTTTTATAATGAACGTCTACCGTTCTATCTTCCACAACACAGCCTGAAACGTATGCAAAAGAGGGGGAATATCCATCTACTGCAGGGGATGCAATTTCGCAGTCGTCACCGCAGATATAGTTTTGAGAATAACTGTCAAAAATAACGCCGTCTAAATAGTAATTTACAGTTACGTTATATACGCGTAAGGTCTTTTCAAATACGCTTTCAAAAGCCATATCCTCGTATACGTGGGGAAGCTCGCCGTAATAAACCTCGCCGTATCTAATCCAACCGGCTAAGCTGTAATCGTATTTAGAATCGGAAGGCTTGGTTAACTGTATTCCCGAATAAACGGGTACTTCGCCGTACTTAACGTTTACCGTTTGCACGGGCTCACCTTCGTGCTTGAAGGTTACCGTGAACTGTTTATAAACGGTTTCAAATACTGCGGTATAAGTAACGTTTTGAGTTGCAACGGGTAATTCTTCGTATACAACGTCGCCCGACTTCCAACCGATAAAGCGGTAAGAGCATTCCGTTTTTTCTTTGCGGTAAGGCTCGCCGTAAAATACGGGAACGCAATCTTCCTTAACCGCCACCACGATTGAGCTTTCATCAACAACGAAGGTTACGTTGTAATATTCAACCGGTCCGCGGTAAGTAAGAACTGCTTCATAAGTGCAATCACCTGCTACTGCGGTTATAGTCTTATCCCAACCGGTTAACAGATAAACTTCACCTTCAATTTCAAACTTAGTTTCACCGTTATATGAAGGCATTGTACCGTATTCATATATATTACTGATTTCTTCGCCGTTTACTATAAAGGTAACGGTATATTTTCTTGCGCTTTCCGTAAAGTGTGCAATAAAGTTGCAATCAACGCTAACTGCAGGTAAATCGGTATAAACAACGCCCTCTAAAGACCAACCTGCAAAGGTGTATTCCGTTGAAGCAGTGCTTTCCTTAGTGGGGGTTGCACCCTTGTATGAAGGAACGCTACCCTCTTTTACTTCTACCGAATAAAGCTCGCTGCCATCGTGATTTAAAAAGCTTACGGTTACAGTAACCTCTTCTTCTACGGAACTGCTTGAAGATTGACTATCCTCACTGGAAGAGTCCTCTAAACTACTTGAGTCCTCTTCTGAAATACTTGAATCTTCAACAGAGGCTTGTGGTTGCGATGAGGAATTGCTTGTAGAAGAGGAAGGGTTGTTATTACAAGCAGAAAATGCAAATAATGAAAGCACTAAGCTAAGCAGTAAAATAATTACTAACGATTTATTTTTTTTCATATTAGCCTACCTCCTTTTCTATTTGAGCAGGGTCGGTAACAAATCTGATATTTTTAACTGTTAAACCGGTGTTAAACGAGAATATACCAACGGTTACGGGCTCATCGCCGAATACGTCTGCAGAGGTTGAAGCAAGTAGCGTACCGTTCATGTAGAATAGAATGGTGTTATCGCTCTTAATAATCTTAAAGGTAACGTACTTACCGTTTGAATAAGGCATATCCTTAATGGTGTAAGTAGTGCCGTTATTCCAATCGTAACCGCTATAGGGCTTTTCTACTATACCTGCGATTTCTTCGTTTAGGTTAACGGCAGAAATATAATAATATCTGCTGTGATTACCGTTAAGAAGGTTAATACCGAACTTAGGATATAAATCACCGTTGAAAATTTCGCTTGCAGTTATCTGCATTTCAAATAGAAAATCAGTGTTGCTTCCCGCTTTATTATAAATAACGTTAGTACCGCCTGCGGTATTAGAAAGAACTCCGTTAGAGTACGTCCACGCGCCGTTAGCAACGTAAGAGCCTATGCTACCCCATTCTGCGCCCCACGTATCATTATATAATCCGCGTGCAGATAAGATTTGTTTAGCAAGCGCTCTGTTACCCTCATCTGATAGTGTAGTTGAGCTTCCGTATAGAGGAACGTTTATACTGCCGTTTAAGTAAATATCATCACTTAGGTCAATATATTCCACGTTAGAAAGTGTTTGAACGTATTCTTTAACCATGCGGTTATAAGCTATTACCGCCATTTGATCCTGATTGGATACGGCAGGAATTGATGAAACGATATTGATCTTTGCAGAGGTTAATTTTTGAAGCTCGCTAATAAACGTTCTCATATCGTTAAACACTGCCAATACCGATTTATTTTTTAAATCGCTAGCCCCGCAAGAGAAGAATATTTCATTTGGGGTAAATCTGGTTATATCACCTATATTTTGTAGCCAATATTCTAAGGTTGAATTGGGAACGACGTAGGTATATGCACCGTTAAACACGTTCATTCCTTGAGCTCCTGCAACGGCTGAAAGTAGCTCGTCACCGGTGAATAAATAACCTACTTGCGCTATATTCATACCAAACTTACCGTCTTCATTGATGAGTAAGTGCGTTGAAGGGTTATTCCAATTACAGTTCATTCCGCTATAAGAAATCCAACCGGTTTTTAAGGTGTTGGTGGTATTTCTCATTGCCGGGCAAATGGTAAGATTGCCGTATGCATCGTTGTAATTTGTACCAATTGCATAATAGGGTATGGTAACGCGAGTTCTATAACCCAAGAAACCTTGCTCAAAGGGGTTGCATTCTTCAAATTCAACACTAATACCAATAGGGCTTACTGTGTAGAAATAGGTGCTATAACGTTGCCAATAATATTCGCCCATTCCGCTTACTAACATCTTATAGCTTGTGCTGTTTAATGATGAAGCAGAACTCCTTAAACCGATTATAAATTCAATATTATCAGCCATACCAACGCTGGTAGTACCCTTTTTAGAGGTAAATATTAAATCATCTTCTACAACCGTTTCTACTATAATACCCGTTGAGGTGTATTCTGCATACCAATAACTGGTTGCCTGTTGATAGCTTACCGTTAAAGAAAGCTTAACGTTAGTTTCTTCATAAACGGGGGTAAATACCGCAGATACGGTTACGTCATTTTCCGGCATGGTAAAGCTATTACCATCTATTTTAACGCCGTTCACACAGAAATAATCAAGTTCTCTGTTGTAAACCGAAAATGCCTTTAAGGTTACCTTATCCCCTGCATTTGCAGAGGCTAAATCTGCCACTATAACACCGTTATCGCTACTTTCAACGGTAATTGCATACGCATTGGAGGCGGTGCTAACAGAGGTTACGTTTACCACAACGTTTTGGTTGGGCATAACAAATTCATTACATTCAAGCTTACTGCCGTTTACGTATATATCGCAACATTCATACCCCTTGCTTCCGTAAAGCTCTAACTTAACGGTATCGCCTGCATTTGCGGATTTTTGCGTTTTAATTCCGCCGTATAAGCTGTTTTCTACGGTGATTGTAAACTCACCCTCATCTTGAGGCTGGCAAGCAAAAAGTGCAACGCAAGATACAATTAACGCTATAATAAGCGCGCCTAATAAAAGCCTATTTCTTTTCATGTTTAGCCCTCCTTATTGCCCTTGCAAGAACGAAGCAAACAACTGCGATAGCAATAAAGGTTATTGCAGTTATTAGTAAATAATCGCTCACTACTTCCGGCGCAGCTTCCGCAGGAGTTTGAACACCCTTTATTAAAGAAGTTTTTGAAACCGTTCTTATTAAATTTTCCTCTCTGCTTACAGATTTTGCAGAGGTGCTTGCGTATTTTGAACTTACGATTGAGGTATTACCCTTAAAATCGTAAACGAATTGGTTTTGAACGTTATAAAGCTTATCTTGAATGGTGCTTACGTAGTTGATATAGCAAAGTTGATTTTGCTCGTCAAAGTTTAAAAGCGCAACCATTGATTCTAAGCCGTCGTTCATTATAATACCTTGCGCGTTTATAAGGAAGTGAGTTACCACGTTTCCGTTTTCGCCAACCATTTCTTTAACGGTAATATCGTCTGCAATAACGTGACCGCTAAAGGTCATAAATACGTTGGGATATTTGCTTAACCATTTTTCCCAAACCTGAACTGCAGAGTTAACGCTTTCGTTTTGGGTAAAGCCGTAATCATGACTAGCAATCAAACGATAGTCGGGATTTAAATTACCGTGCGTTAACATTATAAGTCTGCGGTCTAAGTGCTGTTCGGTTATTTCACAAGCCCATTCTAAAACCGCGTCAGAGGGGCCGAATTCCATAGCGAATACTATGTACTTAACGCCCGCGTACTCTAATAAATAATACGCGTTAACAACGCTATCGGAAGAGAATGAGCCACCCCATTCATTCCATTGACTTATTTTTTCAATGGTTAAATACTTGTTTAAGTAAGTAAGATTTTTGGTTGTTGCGCATTCGTCGTCATAGTCGTGGTTGCCGGGAACGAACATATAAGGCATATGCCCGTCTAGCTTTGCAAACTCATCCCTAATAGTCTTATATTGCTTATCAAAAGAACTACCCTTTGAATGCTTACCGTTAGTTAAATCGCCAACAGTGAATACCGCTTCTATCTTTTGCTTTTCTTCCATCTTCAATAGATAATCGGGTAAAGTACCTACCATTTCGGGGTAGAATAGAGTAATCATTTGAATATCGGGAACTACTGCAATAGTATAATCCTTTACGTCGTATAAATCGCCTTCATAGAAATAGTCGTTAGAAGCAAGGTACGCATCGTTACCAAAGGCTGAATTATCCTTTGCGATAACTGAAGATGCATCTAAATAAACGTTAAGTATTAAATCTGTACGGGTTGAACCGCTTATCTTGGTTGCGTTGCCGTAGTCACGTTTAACCTCACCTGCGATTAACACGTCGGAATAGATAGTCACTTGGCGAATAGCGCCCTTAAACTGTCTTTTTTGCTTTTGTCTTGATAAAAAGTCACCGCCAATAGTGTGAAGGTTGTAAAACTCTTCTATATCGGCACCAACGCCAACCTGTTTTTCTTGCGCAAGGTTACCGTTTATATAAAGAAGGAAGGAATTTTTACTTGCATCGCGAACGGCAGTTACGTGCGTCCATTCGCTGGTTCTTAGGTCAACCGCATCAAATACTACGTACTTTTCATGATTATTCCAAGCAACGCAGAAATTACCGTTTGCGTTAACCTCGTAACCAACCTCAGGGGTTGGCGTCATACAATAGTTACTAAAGACAGTACCTATTTCGCCGGTAACGTCCTTATCTATCTTTAACCAAACCTCAAACGTATTGGGGTTATCGGCTAAAGGCTTTGATAAATCGTATTTTAATATACCGCTTGTAAAATCCACACCCACTAAACCGCTTGATGCGTTAGCCGTTGCAACCGAAGCGGGAACTGTAAGTAAGATTGCTACAAGTATTAAACAAGAAAGTAAACGCTTAATTCTTTTCATTTTTCTTTCTCCTTTTAATCATTACTGCACACAGTGCAACACCGCCTAAACCTAAAGCACCGCCACCTACGCCGATAGCAAGAACCACAGATGAATTGTTAGTCTCAACTAAAACCAATTCCTTCATAGCCATTTCAAGATTTTCTGCGGTTGCATCTACAACCTCTTGCGCGCTTTCGCCGTTTAATGCACGGGCAGCCTTTTCTGCCTGTTCAAATAATAGCCAACTTGCTTTGGTGTATTTACTTGCACCGCCACTGTAAACCTCTTCCGCCTTATCTAAAGCCAACTCTAGCTTAGATAAATCGGCAAGCCTTGCACCGCCGTTTATTGCGGTTGTTAAATTAGCAATGGCTAAATCCATATTTGCCTGTGAAGTGAAGGCACTAATTAAAGAAGCGTTGTAAATTGCACTCTTTATTTGCAATTTTGCATTTGAGGTGTAACTTGCCACGTTAGCTTCATAAGAACTTACTAGCCTGTTAAAGCTTTCCGTAAAGGCGGTAAAATCGCCTGCTACGTTACAAACGGATGCAACCTCGCCAATAAATAAATTATTTAAGGTAATAGCGCTTAAACCACTGTTTACAAAATCAACGGAATACAAGGTGTTAACTGCGGTACGAATAAAGAAAATATGGCATCTGTAGCCTTTTGCTAACTGTTCCCAATAAATTTCATAAGCACCGTTTTCCGCCACCTTATTTTGACCTACCGTTAACTGTAAGCGGTCACCGCTTCTGCCGGAAATTAGAAGGTCAAACGAGCCTACGCTTTCTTCAACGTCAAAGGCAACGTTATACACGTTAGTACTGGGCTTCCAACCTAAGTCTAGTGATAACGCTTCGCCGTTATCTAATTGCATTGCGTAATCAACACTGCTAACGCGAACCTTTTCACCCTTATCGCCTAAAAGAGGATTGCAATAGATTTTGCCGTTTAAGGGGTCACTACCATCGCTTACGGTAGGAACTGCACCTTCAAAGGTGCCGTTTAGGTATGCATAGTTAACGTTAGAGCCTTCCGCCTTGAGGCTCAAATTATCCATATCGATATAAACCTCAGGGGTAAATGAAGCTTCTTGATATGCAAAATAAGAAATCGATATAGTTGCAGTTGTGGTGGTATAAACGTCTAAAACACCGCTAAAGGTATGCCACGTTCCGTCGCCTGCTTCATTTATAACAAGCTCGTCAAAAGAAATGTTGCCGGAATTATTACTGCTTGAGCTACGCGTGCTAAACTGCAATACGTTCTTACTAAAATCAAGGCTGTTTTTAACCGCTTCACTCATATAAAGTCTGTAATCAAAAGAGAAGTTAATGCGGTTGGTAACGGGCATATTGGAAATTTGCTTGCCGGCGTTATCGTAAAAAGCGGTGCTAAAGCGTGAACCGCTTGCACTTGCCAAGCCGTTGTAATTACCTAATCTTAGATAAGAATTTTCGTCTGAAGCATCGTATATTAGATATAAGTCGCTCTCGTTTGCCTTAACTGAAGCTGCACCTCTGTACAACAAACTTCCTGCCTTGGGAAGTGCTACTGCAACGTCACCGCCGTCAAATAATACCCTTTCCTCCTTTGCGTAAGAGGTGTTACCGGCATAGTCCACCATATCCTTACCGTGAAGCATATAATTTTGCTTACTTGAAGGCGATATCGCACTGTAATCAACGGAAAGCTCTTTTTTATCTTCAGTAGTTATGGGTGCGTTCTCTAAATCGGCACTGCAAAGACTAACGTTTCCGCTTTTTACAACCACGTTATCAACGTCTAAATAGCGTTGAACTGAACGCCATTTAACGTTACCGTCGTAATAGTAAGTAAAGGTAAGTCTATCCGCTTTAACGCCCTCAACGTTTAACGTAACCGTTGCGCTAGCCCAATCCACACTTGCCTGATGGGTGGGCTTAAGGTCTACTACCGTTAGATTCTTTTTCACACCGCCGATTTCTAAGGTTAAAACCTTATCGCTGTCAGCGTAATTAACGCTTCCTTCAGAAAGTCTGTAATTAAAGCTGACCGTAACGGTATTCCCCCACTGCTCGTGATATGCTAATTTTACGTTTGCCGTGGTAAAGGTAGAAAACTTTAACCCGTTAAAATTTGCAAATCTTAAAAACTTGTTTGAATTGCCGTCGCTAATCTCTAGTCCATAGCTCACGTCTGAACCGCCTTCGCTTGAAGCACTGCTTGACTGCCATACCCCCGTTTCTTGACTACTTGATGAAAGATAACTTTCAAGATATAGCTCGTAAGAAGCGGTAGGCTGTGCAAAGGTAGTTACAGTTGAAGGTATGAAGCATAAAAGCAATGCAACCGCAACCAAAACAGACCGAAGTCTTTTCATAAAAAACCTCCACTAATTTTTTCTTAATTTGTGTTTACCCAAAAAAAAGGTTTTGCTTGGTTGAAAAAATACAACCTAAAATCGCTTTAAAACCGCTTATTGCTTTACTTATGCAATTTTTTTTACGCCTAATTTGCCTCTTTTTAGGTAAAATTATAAATTTTACATAATACAGTATATCACATAGCAAGTAAAGTGTCAAATTCATTTTAAAAAAAATTGTTATAACTTTTATTTGTTATCGGTTGACAATTATCAACCAATAACTTATAATGTAAGAAAAAGAAGGCTTATTAAAAGGGGGATTTTATGCAAAATATAGAACTTTCTTTACTAAACGAACAGGACTCGCCTAAAATAGAAATGGTTGCAAAGGCGCTTGCTTCACCCTTACGTTTAAAAATTATTCGCCAACTTCACGAACACCCAATGACGGTTATAGAGCTTGCAAAAACCAATAATATAACCAACTCAACCGCCATTTTCCACCTTAATCTACTTAGCGAGGCAGGTATAATAAAGGTGCGCTATTTGCCAAGCAAAAAGGGCTCTGCTCAGGTGTTTTTTATTCAATCCCTAAATAATATCACCTTCTTTAGAAAAATCGGCAAGGATATGAGCAAAGTAACAGCATTTGAGCAAAGCGTTAAGGTGGGGGCTTACACTCATACCGAAAACGACTGTTTGGGAATGGCCGTTGGCAATACCTTTTTTTCCGCACTAAATCCGTTTGACGAAAAAAGAATGGACGCAAGCTTGATTTGGAGCTTTGGCGGGGATTTAACTTATACCTTTTCTAGCGAATTCGCAGCCAAGAAAAACACTGTTTCTAAACTTGATTTTTCATTTGAGATTTGTTCTGAAACTACCTGCTTTAGAAACGACTGGAAAAGCGATATTTTTATTGCAGTTAACGGCGTGGAAATTGCGCACTACCTTTCCCCCGGTGACTTTGGCGGAACAAAAGGCAAATACAACCCCGATTGGTGGCCTGCAAATATGACTCAGTTTGGTAATTTAGTTACGCTAAGCATTACCGATGAAGGAACTTTTTTAAACAACAAACCTGCTAGCTCTTTTACCTTAAATGATTTGCGCTTATCTGAAGAAAATGGGGTTAAGCTAAGAATTTACAATAAACCCGACTCCACCTATTACGGCGGTATGAACTTGTTTGGCAAGGGCTCTGGCAATTACAATCAAGACATCGTAATGACGGCGTACTATTCCACCCCGGAAAGCCAAGAAGAATAATTTTTTCGCCAAAAAACCGCGCTATAACGCGATTAACGGCAGTTTTGAACAAAATTCATATACCAAAAAAAGAGAGTGAAAAAAACAAATTTCACTCTCTTTTAAATTGCCGTTTTAAATTATTCTTCAGCATCTATTTGCGCTTTTTCAATCTTGTTTTTGCCTTTAAAAATAACTGATCTAAATAAAATTATATTCATAACGATTAAGAAGGCGAATAAAATTCCAAAGGTTAACCAAGGTTGTTTGGGTGCAAGATTTGCTAAAAGCATTAGGGGGAAGCCGAATACTATTGCGGGGAAGTTTTGGTAAACTAAGTTATCTGCAACGGGGGTTTTAAAGCCCTCGTCTACCTCACGAAGTAAAATCATACCGGTGCTTGCAGTACCCGTTAGCATACCGTACATCATTAAGAACTGCTCTTCAGAATAAGCAGGGAAGAACTTTCTTGCAATATACAAGTTATAAAAATAGGTGATGCCCGCGCCAACGACGCCAAGTATTACAAGAACTATCCAATAATTACCTAAAACGTCAAATCTAATAGCGGCAATACCCGCAACAACCATTACGTCAAAACAGCTATTACTTATTCTATCTAACAAGAAGTTATTTCTGTGATATTTTTTAATAATGCCCTTTTTATGTGAAAACTTTGCAACCGCTTTAATTAAGGTAGCCATTAACACACCGAATAGGAAGTTAAATCCGTATATTACCGATTGCATTCCAATAAGCTTGGTAAGTAACGCCATAAGCGCGTAAGTTAAAATATACGCAAGTAATACTAGCGCGATTTGAACGGTCATTTTATCCATACTGCCGTTCATAGGTATTTCGTTATCGGACTGAACGTCTTCGCTTAAAAGCTTGCTTTCTTTATCTGAAGCAATTATTATCTTGCCCTTTTTCTTTAATATATTAAGGTAAATAACACCGCCAATGCTTGCGCTTAAAAAGCCTAAGGCTGCAACAGTTAAGCCAAAGCTAGAACCGCCAACAAAGCCCCAATCGTTTTCGTACGTCTTACCCCAGTTTAACGCCTGCCCCGTGCCTTGACCGTAACCAAAGGGAAGTAAAATACCGGAAATGGGGAATACGTCCGTTAAAATATAAGACAAGCCAAGCGTAATTCCCAAGCCGAATACCGCTTGTAAAAGATAGGTAGAAACAGTTGTAACGCCGGTGTTAAAGATTTCTTTATTGCGCTCTTTAGTAAACTTCTTTTCGGTAGTTTTTAAGGTGGTCGCAATAAAGCCAAGCGCTAAAGCGTGGTAGGTTATAACCTCTAAAATAGCGTTTCCGTTACCGCCGAATATTTCAAGATTAAAAAACGGTTTTTTAGCAATCGCTTCGTAAACGGTGCTTATAATAAGCAATATTATACCACCTAAAACGGAAGTGGGTATAAGTGAGTTTTTAAAAAAGCTGGTCTTTTTAATTACGTTTGCAAGTAGCATTGCTACGAACAAAACGGTCATTAAGCAAAGGAATGACCAAACCTCAGAGTCCCAAAAATAATACATTATCATCACCTTTCTTTAAATTGTTATATCTATAATAAAAGTGCACGTACTTAAGAGCGTTAAAACGCTTACTGCCCTTTATTTGCCAAAGCTCATCACCAATATAAACGTTAAGCTTGTTTCTTCCTAAAACTGCAAAAGCGTAAGCCTCGTCAAAGGAAAATTCCCTTAATTCGCTACCAGCAACAACTATCTTATTGCCGAATAATCGAACTATAGCCTCACTTTCTATCTTTTTCTTGTGTTTATATGGAATAACCTTATAAAGGCTAACCCTTTCTTCATACAAGGGCTTTTCCGTAACCGTTCTAACGTCAAAGGAGTTTATAAAGCTTGCCTGGTAATCGTACCACTCCGTAACGAATTCAAAGGGTAAATTTCCACTTACCGCCTTTAATTGCTTGGTTTCTAAATATTCAATCTTAAGCGAGCATTTTTTACATTCCATAAAATTGCCGTGACTTTCAAAGGTAGAAAATCCACAATGTGGGCAAACGTAAATTGCCCTTTCTAAATATTCAGCGCGTTTTTTACTTTTAAAGGTCGCACTTATTACCCCTTCGTTAACGTAAAGCTCTTTTTTAATAATTTCGTAAAGCTCTGCGTTATCCATATTTAAATATTCTTCAGGCTCCATTACCCTAGAGGTGTATGCCCTCATCTTACCCTTGCGCGTCTTATCACTCCAACGGGGATGCACGCCGTAACCCTCTTCTATACGGAAAAAGGCTATTGGAAGCTTAAGTGCCTTACAAAGCCCGCAAATGGCTTCGTTTATATGTTCAGTTTTTCCGCTATACGTCCTGTTACCTTCAGGCGCAAGGGCGACGGTTCCGCCCTCTTTAGCAACCCTTAAGCAATTCATTACCGCACGAACGTCGGTAGACTGCTTTTTTATGGGAATGGGTGCAACCGCCCACCTTAACAGCTTAGATACAAACCCCATAGAGAATATATCTTCCGTTGCAAGATAATAAACGGGTGTGTTAAAAGCGCAAGATACAAAGAATTGGTCGTAATCGGTTTGATGATTAAACAGTATCAAATACTGCCTTTTATCTTTACGCGCCATCCTTGTAATTTTTGCGCCGTATTTAAACTTAATAGACAAATAGAAAAATATATAGGCAAGCTTGGTTATAACCTTATGCCTAAATTTTACCCATTTGCGTTGTTGTTTTTTTGCCATAAACTCTCTCCTTAAAACAACTAGCTTAAAAAAATTAACACACTGACTCTAATATAAAACCCTATTTAATCGACCTATACGGGCATTTTTTCGGGAAGAGTAATCATAAAATAGGTGCCTTCACCTTCTTTACTTCCAACGTCTATTTTACCACCGCAAAGGTCTATTATTTTTTTAACGATAGAAAGCCCCAAGCCGTTACCTTCCGTTTTGTGCGAGCTATCGCCCTGATAATATCTATCAAATATTTTAGCAAGCGTTTTTTCATTCATGCCTATTCCGTCATCCTTAACAGAGAAAAATACGTAACCGGAATTAGAATGCAGTTCAACGTGAATATTCCCGTTTTGCTTGCCATACTTAATTGCGTTTGAAACTAAATTTATAACCACTTGGGAAAGCAAGCTGGAATCCCAATAGTAATTCACCCTATCCAAATCTAAATGAAGGTTGATGTTTTTTGCAGTCATTTCCTTTTCTAAAAGAATCAAACTGCTTTCTATCATTTCATTAAACGAAAACAAACTCTTTTCAGTAACGATAGTTTGCCCTTCAAGCTTAGATAAAAGCAAGGTGTTTTTTGCAAGTTTTAAAAGTCTTTTACTCTCATTATATATAATTTGCGCGTATTCCTTTCTTTCCTCATTACTAACCTCATCTGCAAGCAGTAATTCAGAAAATCCGTTTATGGAAGTAACCGGGGTTTTAAGCTCGTGTGAAAGATTACTTATAAACTCCGACCGCATAATTTCAAGCCCTTTAAGCTGTTTTACGGTAGCATTAAAATCCTCTGCAAACTGCGACATCAATAAATCTTCATCTTCAGAAATAACAACGTCAAAATTTCCGTTGGCAACCTCGTTAAGCGCCTTTCTGAATTTATTATAGCTTCTAGTGCTCTTTTTGGAAAGAACTGCCGCCAAAACCGTTCCAAGTATGCAAGAAGCTCCAAAGCATATTAAAAGGTATACCGTCGTTCTTGCCGGCGGAATTTTTATACCCATTTTTGCAATCAAAAAGGTAATTAAAATTACGAACGCAGAAGAAAGCAAAAAACAGGCAAATACTATTAGTATAAATCTAAAGGTTATTGATCTGTTTTTCTTTTTATCCATTTTTTACCCCGCGATAACCCAATCCTCTAACGGTAATAACGTCTATTTCGGGGAAGGCACTTATCTTATTTCTAATTCTGTTAATATGTACCTTTACCGTATCTGAATAGGTGTCGCTTTCATACCCCCAAAACTCATCCATAAGCTGATTTTTGGTAAAAATACGTTCCGGGTAAGATAAAAGCTTATATAAAATTAAAAATTCTTTTTTAGAAAACAGAACGGTATATCCGTCGCTATTAAAAACGGAAAGACTTTCATAATCTAACGTGCAAGTTCCAATCGTAAGTTTTTTGGTTCTTCGTATATCCGCCCTCTTTAAAAGCGCGTTTATTCTTAAAACCAATTCCTCGTGATCTATGGGCTTCACCATATAGTCGTCTGCACCAAGATTAAACCCGGTGCGCTTATCATCTAAGCTTTCCTTTGCGGTAACGAAGATAACCGGTATATTTTTGCTTTCTGCGCGCATACGCTCAACAAACTCAAAGCCATCCATTACGGGCATCATTACGTCTGCAACAACAAGGTCTATTTCCTCCTTGCTAAGTACGTTAAGAGCCGCTTCACCGTTTTCTGCAGTAAAAACGTTAAAGCCCGATTTTGTTAGCCTTATGTTCATCAGCTTTAAGATATTTATTTCATCTTCTACAACTAATACGTTATACATAATACCCCCTATAAGGATAATTGGCATTTAAAATAATATTTTTGATTATTTATCTAATTACGTATTTATTATATACTAATTAAGTAAACAAAAGGTTAACTTGGGAAATTTTAAGCGTAATAAAAGGCGTTTTAAAAAATTTATTATGCATTTTATTGCTTCGCGCTGAATAATTATAGCATAATTTTATCAATTTTTCAACTATTATAAAAAAATAGCTTAAAATTTAATTTATATGGGCAAAATAATTCAAATTTACTAAAATTTTACGTTTATTTTACCGATATTTTACTTTCACGGTGTTAAAATGGCAACGTAAAGTGAATGACTTTACATGAAATAGCCCAACCCATCTCCTTCTTTTTTTAGTAAACGTAAGCCCCCCTTGCGTTTACGGCGGGAAAACGGACCTTCACCGTTTTCCCGTTTTTTTCTTTTTACGCTCTTGAAAAACACTTTTGCCCCCCTCACAAACAGTTTTTAAAAAAGTGTTTTATATACTTATTAAATAATGAATTCTTGAATTTAACAACGTTTGCCATGACCTATTTTTTTTGCGTTTTTAGTTATTAATTAACTGTTAAGCCGTAAAATAATATTGGCACACGCTTATTTTTGCCAAAATATTAAAGATTCACTTTTTAAAACCGCCTAATTTTTTTTGCATTAATACCTACTTTATGGTAAAATAGTTGCTAATGGAGAGTGGTTATGCGACTTAAGAGATTTATTGGCGATAAGGCATTTTATAAATACGTTTTAGCAATCGTTTTACCCATAATTTTTCAAAACGGACTTAACAACCTTGTTAACCTTTTGGATAATTTAATGGTTGGCTCGCTTGGCACGGAGCAAATGAGCGGTGTTGCCATCGTAAACCAATTGATTTTCGTTTATATTTTATGCGTGTTCGGCGGAACGGCAGGTGCAGGTATTTTTACCGCACAGTATTACGGAAGCGGTTCTAACGAAGGCATTAAAAACACCGTTAGATTTAAAGTTTACGCCTGCATTTTTATAGCAATTCTTGGCGCAACCGTATTTTTATTTTTTCACGAGCCTTTAATTCGATTATTTCTAAACCAAGGAAGCGAATCAGGCGATTTAGAGTTGACCTTTAAGTACGCAAAGGATTATCTTTTTATTGCCCTGCTTGCACAAATTCCCAACACTATAACCCAAATTTATTCCGGCACTTTACGTGAAACGGGTGAAACCAAAGTGCCACTTTACGCATCTATAGCCTCAGTTATTGCAAATGCAGTACTAAATTATTTGCTAATTTTCGGCAAGCTTGGACTTCCCCAAATGGGTGTTAAGGGTGCCGCTTTGGCAACGCTAATTGCAAGAATAATAGAGCTTGGCGTTCTGCTTGTTTATATTTATTCTAACCTAAACAAATTCCCCTTCTTTAAAAGAATATTTAACACGTTTGCAATACCTAAGGATATATTTAAAAAGTTACTTGCAAAGGGCACTAACCTTCTTGTAAACGAAGGGCTTTGGTCTGGCGTTCAAACGGCTTTATTATACTGCTACTCTCTTCGCGGAATAGAGGTTGTTGCAGCAATGAATATCACCAACACCTTTAACAATTTATTTAGCGTTGTATTTTTATCGCTTGGCAACTCTATTGCAATAATCGTTGGCGGACTGCTTGGAGCTGGCAAAATTGAAGAGGCGAAGGATGCAGACAATAAAATTATTGCACTTTCCTTTGTTAGTTGCCTTGTTTTAGGCGCAATACTCGCCTGCATTTCACCCCTACTTGTTCATATGTATAAAGAGGTTACGCCAAACGTTAAACAGCTTGCGGTTACCTTTATGATGGTGGTTGCTTGCTTTATGCCGATACATTCCATACTTCACGCAACCTATTTCACAATGCGTTCCGGCGGAAAAACTATGCTAACCTTTATTTTTGATAGCGGGTTTGCCACCTTTGTTTCCCTGCCTTGCGCCTTTGTGCTTGCAAAGTTCACAAGCTTAAGCGCACCCCTTATTTTAACCTGCGTTAACCTTGTTGACCTTGTTAAGCTCATTTGGGGATTGATATTACTAAAAAAAGGAATTTGGCTAAACAACCTTGTTAAAGAGGATAATTTTGAATTAGAAAAAGGGGATAAACAGTTATGACCTTTTGGGAAATTTTTATTATTGCAATCGGGCTTTCTATGGATGCTTTTGCCGTTGCTCTTTGCAAGGGTATTAAAATGCGCCCGTTTAGCGTTAAAAAGGCAAGCATAATTGCAATTTTCTTTGGTGGTGCGCAGGCCTTAATGCCACTTATCGGTTGGTTCTTGGGTAAGCAGTTCGAAAGCTACATTGTGCCCGTTGACCACTGGATCGCCTTTGGCTTACTTGCCTTTATCGGCGGTAAAATGGCTATTGAATCATTTAAGAAAGAAGAGGATGAATGTTGCGATAACCTTGCTATAGGCGAACTTTTGCTTATGGCAATAGCAACCAGTATAGACGCGTTAGCCGTTGGAATAACCTTTGCTTTCTTACAGGTTAACATCTTTACCTCTATTTCTATAATAGGAATAACAACCCTCCTTTTATGCTTTGCAGGTGCGTTTATTGGTTGCAAATTCGGCTCTGCATTAAAGAGCAAGGCAGAATTTATTGGCGGTATAATTTTAATACTAATGGGCTTAAAAATCCTGCTTGAGCACCTTGGTGTTATAGCATTTTAACAACGCTTAACATAAAAAAATAACTTAACAAAAACATTCACCACTACCTCACGTAGTGGTTTTTTTAGTTCAAAATGCGCTTATTGCACACCTTAAACAAAAAACTTTAGTGATAAAAAATAAAATTTATAAATAACGAACTGTTATAAAATAGATAAAGCTTATTTTATTAACCGCTTGTTACAACAGAGTTCAAATAAAAAATGCACCTACTAAGAATTTAACTTTAGTGATGCATTTATTTTTTATTATTTATTTAGTTTTTTTGTGCCTTTTTAGCTTCCTGCTCTGCCTTTCTTTTTAGCCAACACTTACGGCACATTGCCTCATACCTGCCGTTACCGCCAAGCATAATTTGACTGCCTTCGTAAACAATATTACCATCATCATCAAATCTTGCGTTTACGGTTGCCTTTGCACCGCACTTACACACCGATTTAATTTCCGTTATGGACTGCGCAATTTCAAACAGTCTTTTACTGCCGGGGAATAAATGTGTTAAAAAGTCGGTGCTTAAGCCGAAGCATAAAACCGGAATATCGTAATCCATAACTATTTGGTCTAACTGATCAACCTGCTCGGGTGTTAAAAACTGACATTCATCACAAATAACAACTTGACAGTCGGTGTAACCTTCCTTATATAATTCATATATATCCATATCTGAAGGAATGGGAATCGCCTTTTGCTGAAGCCCAATGCGTGAGCGAACTATTTCAATGCCGTCACGGGTGTCTATTGCAGGCTTAATAAACATAACCTTCATGTTGCGTTCTTCATAATTAAACTTTGTAATTAGCGCTTGAGCAGACTTTGAGCATCCCATAGCTCCAAATCTAAAATAAAGCTTTGCCATAACTTACTCCTTAGTATATTATCTTAATTATTCCACTTTAACGTATTATTCAACTCTTGCAAGCACAAGGTCGCGTTTTTCAGGGGGCGTTGCGCTTATTTTGGTGCTTTCAAGCAGTTTTTTGGCGCTTGCATCAAAGGCGTTTTTCTCACTGTATAGGGTTGCAATAACGTCACCCTTATTTACGTAATCACCCGTTTTCGCACGTAAAATAATGCCGGCAGAAAAGTCAATTTTATCCTCTTTAACGTTTCTTCCCGCACCAAGAAGCAAGCTTGCAATTCCGTAGCCTTCGGTATCTACCGAATAAATATATCCCCCTTCAGGTGCTTTTACATCATAGCTGTAATCTGCATTTTTAAACAACTCTGGGTGTAAAATATATTCTCCGTTACCACCCTGTGCTTTAACCATTTCAACAAAGGTGTTAAGTGCCTTTTTGCTTGCAATCGCATCTTCAGCCATTTTTTCACACTCTTCCATGCTTCCCTTTTCTGCAAGATAAAGCATATTTGTTGCTAAACACAAGCAAACCTCGGTTAAATCCTTAGGTCCTTTTCCGTTAAGCACCTCTATTGCTTCTTTAACCTCTAACGCGTTACCGATTGCGTTACCAAGAGGGATATCCATATCGGTAATAAGAGCCAAGGTGCGCTTGCCTGCCTTTTTGCCAATATCAACCATTATGCGCGCAAGCTCTTTGCTTTGCTCTATGGTTTTCATAAAGGATCCGCTACCCGTTTTTACGTCTAGCACGATGCAGTCGTCATCTGCGGCAAGCTTTTTACCCATTATACTTGAAGCTATTAGGGGCATACTGTCTACCGTGGCGGTTACGTCACGAAGGGCGTATAACTTTTTGTCCGCAGGCGCAAGCTCTGCACTTTGCCCAACTATTGCAATACCCGTTTCGTTAACTATTCTTTCAAACTCTTCGGTAGAAAGGTCGGTGTTAAAGCCGGGGATTGCTTCCAGCTTATCAATAGTTCCGCCGGTATGACCTAAGCCTCTACCGCTCATCTTTGCAATTTTAACACCGCAAGATGCAACCAAGGGGGCAACTATTAAACTGGTTTTATCACCAACACCGCCGGTTGAGTGCTTATCTACCCTTAAGCCGTTTATATTTGAAAAATGAAGCTTATCACCGGAATCCCTAACCGCCAAGGTTAAGGCAGTGGTTTCTTCAATGTTCATTCCGTTAAAATATATTGCCATGCATAAAGCAGAGGCTTGATAATCTGGAATTTCCCCCTTTGTGAAGCCCGTTATAAAGAAATTTATCTCTTCCCTTGTTAAAGGCTGATTATCTCTCTTCTTTTTTATAATATCGTACATTCTCATAATAAAAACCCCTTAAAAAATAAGAAAAGTGCCGTTAATCGACCTATATAAGCACTTTTTCTTAAATTTAATAATACTTTAGCACAGTTAAAAAGAGTTTGAATTTGCAAATTTTATCAAATTACAAACTGCTTTTTGTAAATGAATAAGGCAAAATTTCTTTTAATGAAAGAACCTTTATATTATTAGAATTACCAACGATTATTTTAAAATTCTCATCGCAAAATTCTGCCATTACCTGACGGCAAACACCGCAAGGCGCAACAAGATCCTTTGGCTCAGCTCTTCCGCCAACGATGGCTATTTTTTCAAACTCTAACTCACCTTCGCTAACCGCTTTAAAAAAGGCAGTTCTTTCCGCGCAGTTAGTGGGGGTGTAAGATGCGTTTTCTATATTACAGCCAAGATATACCTTTCCGCTTTTTGCAAGCAATGCAGCACCTACTTTAAAGCCCGAATACGGTGAGTAAGATTTAAGCCTTGCCTCTTCCGCTAAAAGCATAAGTTCCCTATCAGTCACTTGTAATACCTCCTTAAAAATGTGGCTATAAGGCGATTAACGCCCTATTTGCGGTTATTTACTAACCGCGTTAAGAAAGGATTTACCCTTTGTTTCGCCTTGGCTAACGCCCAAATATTCTAACACGGTTGCAGAAATATCGGCAAAGGAATCTCTTGTTTTTAAATCCACACCGCTCTTAATAGAATTGCCGTAAATAAGCATAGGGGTATGTTCTCTGGAATGGTCGGTAGAAGGGGTTGCAGGGTCACATCCGTGGTCTGCCGTGATAATCAAAATATCATCCTCTTTAAGCTTAGCTAAAAGCAAAGGAAGTTGTTTATCAAACTCACTCATAGCGTTTGCATAGCCTGCGATATCGTTCCTGTGTCCGTATACCATATCAAAGTCAACAAGGTTTGTAAAGCACAAGCCTTCAAAGTCCTCGTCTGCCTTAGCAATAGTAACATTCATACCGTCCGTATTGTTTTTTATGCGGTTGCTTTGAGTTAAGCCCCTACCCGCAAAAATATCGTATATTTTACCAACTGAAATAACCTCTTTTCCTGCAGCCTTTAAATTATCCAACATAGTGTCTGCAGGGGGTAAAAGAGAATAATCGTGGCGACGCGCCGTTCTGGTAAAGGGATATTCGCCGTTAAACGGTCTTGCGATAACTCTGCCAACACCGTGCTTACCCTTAAGCATATCACGCGCGATTTCGCAATAGCGGTAAAGCTCTTCTATAGGCACGTAATCTTCGTGCGCGGCAATTTGAAAAACACTATCCGCAGAGGTGTAAACGATTAAAGCACCCGTTTCTATATGTTCCTTGCCATAATCCTTAATAACCTCAGTTCCGGAATAGGGCTTGTTACAAATAACCTTTCTTCCGGTAAGTCTTTCAAACTCACTAACAACCTCTTCAGGGAATCCGTTAGGATAAACAGGCAGTGGGGAGGGGGAAACTACACCTGCAATTTCCCAATGCCCAATAGTGGTATCCTTACCAAGTGAAAGCTCTGCCATTCTAGCAAAGCTTGCGGTGGGGTTTTGCACTCCACCACCAACGCCTTCTATATTAAATAGCCCCATCTTGGTTAAATTAGGACAATTAAAGCTTTCGTGATTTCTGATAGCCTTTAAGGTATTACTACCCTTATCGCCCCAATTTTCGGCATCGGGAAGCTCGCCTATACCAACGCTATCTAAAACTATTAAAAATACTCTTTTTTTCATAATTATTTCTCTTTTATGCGCCATAAAAGTGCCGTTAACGCACTTATAGGCGCACTTTTAACTTTTTTAAGTTTTTTAAGGTGTTTTACAAAACCTTTTATTTATAAGACTTTTAACTTAAACAAAACCGCCACCGCCACATAACTGACAAGCGCAATCCCCAATAAATTAGCCAAATTAAAAGCTTAAAATTTTATAATAACTTACGCTAATTCTAAAGCGATTTCCATCATTTTAGTAAATGAGTTTTGTCTTTCTTCTGCGGTAGTGTTTTCTTCGGGATAGATAAAAGAATCGCTTACGGTGCAAATGCAAAGCGCGTTTTTACCTGCACGTGCTGCGTTGCAGTAAAGAGCGGCAGATTCCATTTCTACACCTAAAACACCCATCTTAGCCCATTCCATACCGGAGTTAGCATCATCATAGAACGTATCTGAAGAGAAGATGTTACCAACCTTGTAATTAACGCCGGCCTTTTCGCAAAGCTCAGCAGCGCGCTTAACAAGATCAAAGCTTGCAATAGGAGCAAAGGTTCCGGGAAGCTTATATTGCATAGCGTAATTGCCGTTAGTGCAAGCGCCCATAGCAATAATGATATCTCTTGCGTGTAAGTCCTTATCAAAACTACCGCAAGAGCCAACTCTAATAATGTTTTCTACACCGTAGAAATTAAATAATTCGTAAGAATAAATACCGATAGAAGGTTGGCCCATACCTGAAGCCATAACTGAAACTCTTTTACCTTTATAGTAACCGGTATAACCGTTAACACCGCGAACGTTATTAACTAAAACTGCGTTTTCTAAATATGTTTCTGCAATAAATTTAGCTCTTAAGGGATCGCCGGGCATCAAAACCGTTTTAGCGAAATCGCCTTCTTTTGCCGTTATATGAGGGGTAGGAACAGACATAATATTTTATCTCCTTTAATCTTGAATACTTTTTATGATTTAATGTATTTATTTTTAAACAGCTTTTTTACAATTTTAAATTATTCTTTTTATACAACTTTAATAAGCCTTAAATGCGAGTAGTTGGCAAGAATAACGATTATTTCTTGATGGGAGCGCAACTATCGTACGTAACCGAAAAAAATATGAGTTTTCGTGACAAATACGAAGTATATAAGGCTTAATAAGAGCCGTCGGGTTTACTTTCGCCTGTAATAACAGCCTTAACCACCTTACTGGTACCAAGTCTATCAGCGCCAAGATTGATAAACTCTTCGGCATCCTTTAAACCGCTTATACCGCCGGCAGCCTTAGTTTTTACACCTTTACCAACGTTAGCAACTAAAAGAGCAACGTCTTCCTTAGTTGCGCCGTGCGTAGAAAAGCCGGTTGAGGTCTTAATGTAATCTGCACCGGCTTCGGTTACTAATCTGCAACAGATTTTCTTTTCTTCATCGGTAAGAAGGCAGGCTTCAATAATAACCTTAAGGATTTTGCTACCGCAAAGTGTTTTTAAAGTTCTGATTTCTGCCCTAACTGCATCATATTCGCCGGCTTTAATCATACCCACGTTAATAACCATATCTATTTCATCCGCGCCATTTTTTATCGCGTCAACGGTTTCAAACGCTTTTACGGTTGAGGTATGATAGCCGTTAGGAAAGCCAATAACGGTGCAAATAGCAAGTTTATCACCAACGTATTCCTTAGCCTTTTTTACGTAACAAGGGGGAATACAAACTGAAGCGGTTTTATACTTCATACCCTCATCACATATCTTCTTGATATCCTGCCAAGTTGCAGTGGTAGAAAGCAAAGTGTGATCACATTTAGATAATATAGCATTAATATCCATAAGTTATTCTCCTTAAACGCCCTTTATTAGCAACGGATAAAAGGCAAATCTTGGTAAAACCGCCCTTTGAAGTTGCCAGACTTTATTAGTTATTTAAAGTATAACATACTTTTAAAGATTTTTCAAGAGTTTAGCTTAAAATACTTTATATAAAAAGTATTTTTCAAAAGCCTTTTTAAAAAAGCTTCAATCTTTGTAAATTTAAACCCAATTTTTGTAATCAATAAAAATCCCCT
>JAZSMG010000144.1:0-22967 GCA_045535775.1 Christensenellaceae bacterium
GTGTTATGACCGATAAGGAAGCAAGAAAGCTTCGTCACGGTGGCGAAGTGCTTGCATACGTTTGGTAAGGAGGTACACGGTTTATGTCAAGAATTGGTAGAGAACCGGTTGCTATCCCCGCAGGCGTAACGGTTGATGTAAGAGAAAATGAATTTATTGTTAAAGGACCTTTAGGAACCTTAACTCAGGCATACGATCCCGCTATTACCATCACCGTTGATGGCGCAGTAGCTACCGTAACCAGAGCTAACGACTTAGGTCCCGTTAGAGCAAAACACGGCTTATACAGAATGTTACTTGCTAACATGGTAACCGGTGTTACTAAGGGCTATGAAAAGCTTCTTATCGTAAACGGTGTTGGTTGGAAGGCTCAAATGCAAGGCGCAAAGCTTGTATTAAACGTAGGCTTTTCACACCCTGTAGAAGTTGTTGCACCTGAAGGAGTAACTCTTTCATGCGTATCTCAAACTGAAGTTTCAGTTAAGGGTATTGATAAAGTTGCTGTAGGTCAAGTTGCTGCTAACATCAGATCGATCAGACTTCCCGAACCTTATCACGGATACGGTATCCGTTATAAAGACGAAGTTATCGTTCGTAAAGAAGGTAAGACTGCAGGTAAGTAAAAGGAGTAAAACGCTATGATTTCAAAAGTTAATAAAAATCAAGATAGACAAAGAAGACACGCAAGAGTCCGCCTTAAACTTTCCGGCACGGCAGAATGTCCCAGACTTAACGTATACAGAAGTCTTAACCATATCTACGCTCAAATCATTGACGACGTAAAGGGTGTAACTCTTTGCGCATGCTCAACTGTAGAAAAGGAAATCATCAAGTTAATTGCTGATACCGATAAGAAGGGCGCGGCTAAGATCGTTGGTCAGGAGCTTGCTAAGAAGGCACTTGCAAAGGGTATTGAAACCGTTGTATTTGATAGAGGCGGTTACCTTTACACCGGTAGAGTGGCAGCACTCGCAGACGGCGCAAGAGAAGCCGGACTTAAGTTCTAAGGGAGGCAAGAAAAATGGCAAGAGATAATAACAGACCTCAAAGAAGACAAGAAGCTAATGACGGTCTTATTAAAAAGCTTATATGCGTTAACCGCGTAACCAAGGTTGTAAAGGGCGGACGTAAAATGCGTTTTGCAGCTTTAGTTGTAGTTGGTGACGGTGCAGGTAAAGTAGGCTGTGGTATGGGTAAGGCAAACGAAGTACCCGAAGCAATCGAAAAAGCAACTGCTCAAGCAAGAAAGAGCATGAAGCCCGTAGCGCTTTTAGGTAATACCATTCCTCACGAAGTTGTTGCAAAGTTCGGCAGAGGTCAGGTAATTATGCTTCCCGCTGAAGTAGGTACCGGAGTTATCGCTGGTGGTCCTGTTCGTGCGGTAATGGAAGCAGTAGGCATTACAAATATCAGAACGAAATCTCACGGTACCAACAACCCCATCAACATGGTTAAGGCCGTTATCGCAGGCTTATCTGAGTTGAAGACCGCTGAACAAGTAGCTCTTCTTCGCGGAAAGACTGTTGAAGAGATTCTCGGTTAAGGAGGCATACAATGGCTAACGAAAATAACGTTATCGTAAAGGTTACTCTCGTTAAGAGTATCTCAGGAAGATTAAAAAATCAGCAGGCTACTATTGCTGCTCTTGGACTACACAAGATTGGTCAGTCAAAAGAGTTCAAGGATAGCCCGACTCTTCAGGGTATGCTTACCAAAGTTGCGCATCTCGTAAAAGTCGAAAAGCAGTAATTACAAGGAAGGTTTATTTATTATGAGAATAGATACATTACAACCTGCTGAAGGTTCAAGAACTTCCAAGAAAAGACTTGGTAGAGGTATCGGTTCAGGTCTAGGAAAAACTAGTGCTAAAGGTCATAAGGGCCAATGGGCTAGAAGTGGCGGCGGTGTTCGTCCCGGATTTGAAGGCGGTCAAATGCCTTTAACTCGTAGAGTTCCTAAGAGAGGTTTTAAGAATCATTTCAGAAAAGAATATGCAATCGTAAACGTTGGAATGCTTGAAAGCTTCGAAAACGGTGCAGTAGTAGATTACGAAGCACTTTACGTTGCAGGTTACGTTAAAGAAGTTAAGGGAGCTATCGGCCTTAAGGTTTTAGGTAGCGGTGAACTAACAAAGGCTTTAACCGTTAAAGCGGCTAAATTTTCAGAAAGTGCTAAGTCTGCTATTGAAAAAGCAGGCGGTACTTGCGAAGAAATTTAATACGTAATACGGAGGGCGAAAGATGTTTGAAACCTTAAAAAATGCTTTTAAAGTCAAAGAAATAAGAGTGAAAATCTGGTGGACGCTAGCTTTCCTCTTATTATATAGACTGGGATGTTATATCCCCGTTCCCGGCATTGGTGAATCACTATTAGAAACGGCTGGTTTAGGCAATCTAAACTACCTATCAATCATGTCTATGATGTCTGGTGGTGCGCTTTCTCAGGGAACATGGTTTGCTATGGGTATCAGCCCGTACATCAACGCATCCATTATTATTCAGCTTCTTACCGTTGCTATCCCCGCTCTTGAAAGAATGAGCAAGGCTGGCGAAGAAGGAAGACGCAAAATAAACAGTCTTACAAGATATCTTGCTATCGGTTTAGCAGTTGTTCAGTCAATTGGTATTCTTATCAACTATATTGACGGTTTATCAACAAGTGTTGACGGAAGTGCGTCTCTCGTTACGTTGTTATTCGGTCAAAAGTGGTTAGCATGCGCTGTTGCAGTAATCATTTACGCATCAGGTACTGCTGTTACTATTTGGATTGGTGAAAGAATTACTGAACACGGTGTAAGCAATGGTATTTCCATTCTTATCTTCATTGGTGTTATTTCCAGTGCAGGTCAGTACTTACTTTCTTCATTTGGAAAAATATTCAACTCAACCGACAGCACGAACTCTCTTACTGCATTATGGCAATTAGTTGGATACCTTGTTGCAATCTTAGTTATCTTCGGTTGCATCGTATTCGTTGACCTTTCAGAAAGAAAGATTCCTGTTCAGTATGCTAAACAGGTTAAGGGAAGAAAAATGTATGGCGGTCAATCAACCGTTATTCCCATTAAAGTTAATGCAAACGGCGTTATGCCTCTAATCTTTGCATTCTCTATCCTTTCTTTCCCTGAACTTATTATGAGTATGTTCTGGCCCAAGAGCAACGCTCTTGCTTGGTGGCAAATGAACATGGGTACTGATAGCTGGGTTTACATGGTAGTTCTTTGCCTATTAATTTTAGGCTTTGCTTACTTCTATACAACCATTCAGTTCAGTCCCGAAGATATTTCAAGAAATATCCAACAAAACGGTGGTTTTATTCCCGGTATCAGACCCGGCAAGCCCACTACCGATCATTTAAAACGTATTTCTAACAGAATTACGTTATTCGGTGCTATCTTCCTAGCGTTAGTAGCACTAATACCTTCAATCGTATTCAGACTCATTGACCAAGGTTCAGCAGCAGTATTCACCGCAACCGGAATGCTAATTTGCGTTTCTGTAGCACTTGAATTCAACACTGCTTTAGAATCACAAATCATGATGAAGAACTACAAAGGTTTCTTAAAATAAAAACAAACAGTCCGCGCTTTGCCTAAAAGCAAGGCGCGGGATAAAGAAAAAATTATGAATATCATTTTGTTAGGCGCACCCGGCGCGGGAAAGGGTACTCAAGCAGCGTATTTAGTTAATAAATTTGCTCTTCCTCATATCTCCACGGGCGACATTTTCAGAAGTAACATTAAGCAACGTACGGAAATCGGGCTTATAGCAAAGAGCTATATTGATAAAGGTCAGCTTTGCCCTGATGACGTAACAGTGAAGATTGTTGAGCTTAGATTGGAGAATGAAGATTGTAAAAACGGCTTTTTACTAGATGGCTTTCCAAGAACCGTTCCCCAAGCTGAAGCGCTTTCCAAAATAACCGATATTGATTACGTAATCGATATTGAAATCCCCTTTGAAAAACTACTATACCGCTTGACGGGTAGAAGAGTATGCTCTAAATGCGGAGCTTCTTATCACGTTGATTTCCTTAACGGAAAAAGGACCTGTGACTGTGGCGCAGAGCTTATTCACAGAGAGGATGATACTGAAGCAACAGTATCTAACCGTATCAACGTTTACACTCAACAAACTCAACCCCTAATTGATTATTATCGTGAAAGAGGTAAATTAATCTCTGTAAACGGTGATCAAGCAGCTGAGGCAGTTTTTGAAGAAATAGTTAAAAAGTTGGGCAAATAATGATTTACGTAAAGAATTCGGAAGAAATCCAAAGGATGAGAGTTGCCTGTCAGATTACCAAGGACACGTTAAATCTTGTAGAAGAAAAAATACGTGCGGGTATGACGACGAAAGAACTTGATAAAATTGCTTACGATTATATAATTGCTTGCGGTGCAAAGCCCGGGTTTTTAGGGCTTTACGGTTTCCCCGGTACCTGTTGCATCTCTATAAATGAAGAGGTTGTTCACGGAATACCGTCAAGCAGAGTTATTCAAGAGGGTGATATAGTTAGCGTGGACGTTGGTGCGTTTAAGAACGGCTTTAACGGTGACGCTGCAAGAACCTTCTGCGTGGGCAACGTTGAACCCGAAAAGAGAAGGCTGGTTGAAGTAACAAAACAATCTTTCTTTGAAGGAATAAAAGATATTTGCGTGGGTAGTGCGATAGGCGACATAGGCTATCAGGTACAAACCTATGCGGAGTCAAACGGTTTTTCCGTCGTAAGAGACATGACCGGGCACGGCATTGGCAGAAAGCTACATGAAGATCCCGAAGTCAGAAACTACGGAAAAAAAGGCACGGGTATCCGTTTAAGAGAGGGTATGACCTTGGCAGTAGAGCCTATGATAAATATGGGTGGCTACGAAATTGATATAAACGGATGGAAATGCGTTACGCGCGATGGGAAACCTTCCGCGCATTACGAAAACACTATTGTTATAACAGCAAACGGTGTAGAAATACTTACCCTTTAAAAAAAAATCGGAGGTAAAGCTTAGTGTCTAAGGAAGACGTAATAGAAGCTGAAGGCGTGATTTTAGAAGCACTGCCTAACGCAACTTTTAAGGTCAAATTATCAAATGGGCATATAATTACGGCATATATATCTGGTAAGCTAAGAATGAATTATATAAAAATCATTCCCGGTGACGGTGTAAAGCTAGAAATGAGCCCCTATGATTTAACTAAAGGCAGAATCGTTTGGCGCAGCAAGAACTGACCGCCGCGCATCATAAAAAAATCGGAGGAATAAATTATGAAAGTAAGACCATCTGTTAAGCCTATGTGTAAAGATTGCAAGATTATCAAAAGAGAAGGCAAAGTAATGTGCATTTGCTCTAAAGATAAGAGCCATAAGCAAAGACAAGGCTAACGAAAACAATCTTTTTATTCGATTGGCATCATTCCAAGCCAAAAGAGTAAAAAATCTATATATATTATTAAAAAAACGTATAAAAGGAAAATTACGGAGGTTCAGAATCAATGGCACGTATTGCCGGTGTAGATTTACCGAGAGACAAGCGTATTGAAGCAGGCCTTACCTATATTTACGGTATTGGCTGGGCAACATCGCAAAAAATATTGGAAGAAACGGGTGTTAATCCCGACGTAAGAGTTAAGGACCTTACAGAAGAGGACGTATCTAAGCTAAGAGATTATATCGAAAAAAATCTTCGCGTAGAAGGTGAACTTCGTTCAGACGTTAACTTATCTGTTAAGAGACTTATCGAAATCAGCTGCTATCGTGGTGTTCGCCACAGAAAGGGCTTACCTGTAAGAGGTCAAAGTTCAAAGCGTAATGCTAGAACCCGTAAAGGCCCCAGAAGAACGGTCGCTAAGAAAAAGACCGCAAGCAAGTAAGATAAAGAGGTGAATTAAAATGGCTATAAAAAAAGTCGTAAGAAAACGTAAAGAACTTAAGAAAGTTGATAAAGGTCAAGTTCATATTCAATCCTCTTTTAACAATACTATCGTAACCATTACCGATATGAACGGTAACGCAATCGCTCAATCAAGCGCAGGCGCATTAGGTTACAGAGGATCAAGAAAGAGCACTCCTTTTGCTGCTCAACAAGCTTCAGAGGTTGCTGCAAGAAAGGCAATGGAACACGGACTTCGTTCAGTTGAAGTTTTCGTTAAAGGTCCCGGTCAAGGCCGTGAATCTGCTATCCGTGCTTTAGGCGTATGCGGTATTGAAGTAACCATGATTCAAGACGTTTCACCCATCCCTCACAACGGATGCCGTCCCCCCAAACGTCGTAGAGTATAATAGGAGGTATTAAAATGGCTAAATATACAGGTGCAAAATGCCGTCTTTGCAGACGTGAAGGCGCTAAGCTTTTCTTAAAAGGCGAAAGATGCTATAAAGCAGGTGTTTGTCCTTTTGAAAAGAGACCGGTTGCTCCCGGTCCTCATGCAAACATGAGAAAGAAAGTTTCTGAATACGGATTACAACTTCGTGAAAAACAGAAAACTAAAAGAATATACGGTGTACTAGAAGGTCAATTCCGTCATTACTATGAAAGAGCTGACCGTATGAAAGGTATTACCGGTGAAAACATGCTTTCATTACTTGAAAGACGTTTAGATAACGTTATTTTCAGAATGGGAATTGCTGCATCACGTTCACAAGCTCGTCAATTAGTAACCCACGCACACTTCTGCGTAAACGGCAAGGCTGTTGACATTGCTTCTTACGAAGTTAAGGCTGGCGACGTTATTACCGTTAAGGAAAACAGAAAGGACAACAAGTACTTTGTTGAACTTAAAGCAGCTCCTAAGAAAAACAATATGCCTAAGTGGGTTGAATTCGATCCCGAAACTCTAACCGGTAAAGTGCTTGCACTCCCCACAAGAGAAGATATCGATCAACAAATTGCAGAGCATATGATCGTCGAGTTATACTCCAAGTAATAGATAAAGCGTTTGCCCTGATTAGTAAAATTTTCAGGGCAGATGAAAAGATAAAACGCGTATGCCGTAGCGAATGGATTGTGCGGCTACAACATCTTGCTTAAAGCAGGGTGTGTGATTAAATTTCAGGAGGAAACGCTAATATGATGGAAATAGATATGCCCAAAATTGAAGTAGAGGAAAGCGAAGACAGGACTTATGCGAAAGTCATCGTTTCACCCCTTGAAAAGAGTTTTGGTTTAACACTCGGCAACTGTTTGAGAAGAACGTTGCTTTCAGCTCTTCCCGGTGCTGCAGCGCAGGGCATTAAGTTTGCCCCCGAACTGGGAGTAAAGCATGAATTTAGTAGCATCCCCGGTGTTCGTGAGGATGTTCCGGAAATCGTGCTTAATATCAAGTGTGTAGCATTCAAAACTGCTACCATGGATGATAGTTTTAAAAAGATCGTAAAACTGTATAAGGTTGGACCTTGTACCGTTACCGCAGGCGACATTGAACAGGACGCTGAGGTAGAAGTTCTTAATAAAGACGCTTACATTTGTACTCTTGATGAAAACGGTGTTTTAGATATGGAAATTACCGTTGGCAGAGGTAGAGGTTATAAGGGCGCAGATCATAACAAGAAAGACGAAATTGATTATATTGCAGTTGATTCTATTTACAGCCCCGCTAAGAAGGTTAGCTACGCTGTAGAAAGCACCAGAAAAGGTGAACAGTCTGCAGATTACGATAAGCTTACTTTAGAGGTTTGGACGAACGGTGCGTTCTCTGGCCGTGAAATTATAAGCTTAGCTGCAAAGCTCGTTGAAGAGCATATGCACGTATTTACCGCTCTTTCTGACAGTGCGTTTGGTGGTTTCTTAGTTCAAGCACCCACCGATCCTATGCCCAGAATTTTAGAAATGAGCATTGAAGAAATGGAACTTTCAGTTCGTTCTTACAACTGCTTAAAGCGTGCAAATATTCATACGGTAGAAGATTTAACTAAAAAGACCGAAGAAGATATGTTGAAGGTAAGAAATCTCGGCAAGAAATCGCTTGACGAAGTTATTCAGAAGCTTCAAAGCTACGGTCTGCATTTAAAGGAACAGGAGGACTAATAAAATGCCGGGAAAATTAGGTGTTACGTCAACACAAAGAAAAACGATGCTTAGAAATCTCGCATCAGACCTTTTATGGTACGGCAAGATTACTACTACTTTAGCAAGAGCTAAAGAATTAAGATCTTACGTTGAAAAAATCATAACCTTAGCGGTTAATTCTTATACCGATACCATCTCTGAAACGGTTACCGTTAAAGATGAAAAGGGTAAAGAAACCACCAAAAAGGTATTTAAGGATGGTGCTAAGAAGCTTGCTGCAAGAAGAAAAATCATGACTCTTACTCATGATATTCCTGATGCTAAACAACCAGGCGAAAAGAACGCTGACTACAAGGCAAGAGTAAAAGGTATTAAGCATCCTTTAATGGAAAAGTTGTTTAACGAAATCGCTCCCAAGTATGCTGATAGAGCAGAACAGCTTGGTCAGGGCGGTGGCTATACCAGAATTTACCGTCTTAATAACCGCCGTGGCGACGATGCTGAAATGGCGATTATTGAGCTTGTAGACTAATTCTTTAATTAGCAAAAGCATAAGACAAAATAACAAAAGATCTTATTAGTGCGTCAGTAATAGGGATTATTACTGACGCACTAGTTATATTTGCCTATCGGCAAGTTATATTGCTTTCGCAGTTATATTTTGCTACGCAAAGTTATATTTACCCATAGGGTAAGTTATGGCAAATATAATATAACTTCTTCGAGAGAAATATAAGAACCTGCTAAAGCAGAACCTTGAATTTTTCTCTCGAAAATTATAAGAACCTGCTTAAGCAGAACCTTGAATTTTTCTCTCGAAAAATATAACGCAAGGAACTTGCATATCACTTTTAGCCACAAGGCTAAAAATATAACTTAAATCTTTAATTTTTGTGGTAAAGATAAAGCCCACCATATTTCGCTTTTTTGCGAAGTATAGTGGGCTATACTTTTATTTTGAATTAATATCCCTATGGGACACGCCCTTATTCAAGGGGGCTTTTTCATTATAATTTAACAGTAAAACGTGCACCGTTCTTAAAGGAATGCAAAATTCAATATGCCGTTAACCGTACTATAGCCCCACTTTTATTTTTAATTATTTGCTATAATTATGATTAAAAAGGGTGTAAAAATGCTTTTAACTGACTTATAGGGGGACTTTTGCTTGTTTTTAATTAAAATAAACGTAAAAAGGGCTAAATTGTGAAGAAAGAAAGTGGAAAAATAGATAAAAGACAAAAATATAAAATTATGAAAAAAGAAAACTTTGGCGCGTATAACAAATAAAAATAAAAGACTATTGAATTTCTAATAAAAATATGATATAATGAGCATACGCACCAAGAAATTTTTAAAACACAAAAAAAATTTTTTTAAGCTGTAAGATGTTTAGTTTGCTTTTCGACTATATAGGTGAAAGGCCTTTTAGTAAATGCAAGGAGGTGACTTTATGGAAGATGAAAAAATCGTTAAGTTATATTGGGATCGCAATGAAATTGCCATTCGAGAAACGCAATCAAAATACGGTGGCTATTGTTATTCTGTTGCATATAATATTCTTCGCTGTTATGAAGATTCGGCAGAATGCGTTAATGATACTTGGGTTCGTGCTTGGAATGCCATTCCGCCTGAAAGGCCAACTAGGTTAAAGTGCTTTCTTGCCAGAATAACAAGAAACGTTGCAATAGACAGATATAAATACTACAACGCACAAAAGCGCAGTGCAGAGGTAGAAAGCATCATTGAAGAATATTGGGAATGTATTCCCAACGGTGAAGCTTCAATTGAAGATGAGTTTTTATTAAGAAATGCAATTAACGATTTTCTTGCCGGGCTTGACGGAAGAACTCGAGTAATATTCATGCGTAGATATTGGTATGCAATGAACGTTAAAGATATTGCAAAAAGTATGCATCTTTCAGAAAGTCACGTTAGCGTTATTCTGCATAGAACAAGAGCAAAGTTTAAAAAATATCTTATTGAGGAAGGTGTGTTTGTATGAAGAAAAAGGATTGGTTTCGTAGCTTTAGTTACGTTAGCGATAAATACGTAGAAGAGTCAAATCCAAGTAACGTAACGGCAAAAAAAAATAGTAGTAGGTTGTTAACCGTTTTGGTTGCAACGTGTGCAAGCCTTGCGATAATTGCTTGCAATTTATGGTTGTTTATTCCATTTAGAACAACCCCACCAGACGTATCTAAATATAAAAACAGTGAATATTACGAAGTTATTCAAAACTTGAACGTTGCGACTTTTACCCCACCAAGATATAAAAACAACGCGCAAAAGCTTTGGGGTATTTTAAAAACTAATTTATCCTTTGGTTGCGCAAAGGGCGGTGACGTTGATCTTATGCCGCCTGCTATGAATGAAGCAACGAATAACGCAGGGAATTACCAAGAAATAACGGATAACCAAGTAGCAGGCATTATTGAAGCAGATAGAATTAAACGAAGCGATACTCATATTTATTATCTTGACGCGGACGTTCTTCGCGTTTACGCTATCAATAAAGAAAATACTGTAGAGGTTGGTAATTACACACTTTATGGCGGTAGTAACAATTATTATTTAAATCAATGGGAATTTTATCTTTCAAGCGATTGTAAAACGGTAACGGTAATTACCCAGTATTACGAAAAGAAGAATATAAATTCTAACAGATTCGTAAGCTTGGTTTCACTTGACGTTAGTGATCCTACTAATATAGTTAAAAAGGATGAATTTAAGATTACAGGGGACTATATGTCCTCACGTACGGCAAACGGCAGCATTTTACTTCTAACGGAATTTGTTATAAACAAAAACGGACTAGATTTTGATGACGAAAGCACCTTTATTCCCCAAATTGATGAGGGCGAAGGGTTATACAGTCTTCCCGCAAGCAGTATTTTATCCCCTGAAGATTTAAACGATCCGCGCTATACTATTGCTATGAAATTAGATGAAAGCACGTTAGATTTAGTGGGGACTGCTGCTTATCTTTCATATTCAGAAGAGGTTTACGTTTCTGAAAATCATCTATTTTTAACCCACGTATTTGCAGAAAAAACAGAAAATGATGACGGAACTATTACTAGAAACGCCATGACGGAAATATCTTGCTTGAGCTACGGTGAAGAGCAATTTGAAATAAAGGGCAAGACCACCGTTAGGGGATACGTTAAGGATCAATGGAGTATGGATGAATACGAGGGTGTTCTTCGCGTATTCACAACGACTAACGCAACAAAGTTAAGTAGTCCTTCAAGCAATAACGCAAACGTTAGCGTGAGCATTCTTCAAACGGCAACGGGCAAATGCAGTGCAAGCCTATATTGTATAGACCTTAACAGCTTTGAAATTATAGCGTCGGTTATTGACTTTGCTCCACCTTATGAAGAAATTCAGTCCGTAAGGTTTGATGGGGAAATAGCCTATGCTTGTACCTCTATTGAGCGTTCTGACCCCGTATTCTTCTTTGATTTATCTGATTTAAGCAATATTACCTATAAGGATACCGGAACGATTGAAGGATTTTCAACCTCCCTTATTAACCTTGGTAACGGATATCTTCTTGGTATTGGTGTTGGGGCTTCTTGGAATAGCTTTAAGGTTGAGGTTTATGAAGAAATAGCAACCGGGGTTCGTTCGGTTTGCTCTTACGAGCTTGAATACGCAGAGTATTCTACCGAATATAAATCCTATTATATAGACCGTCAAAATCAACTTATTGGTGTTGGCGTTAGCGATTATGTTATTAACGATTATCACGAAAGATACGTTCTTCTACATTTTGACGGGTACGAGCTTGTTGAGCTTATTAACACTAAGCTTAACGGAACGCCAGAGTATAAGCGCGGTGTTTATATAGACGGCTATATGTATATGTTCGGTGTTAACGACTTTAAGGTTGAAAAGGTTTTTGATTAACAAAATAGAGAACAGTAAAAAAGAAAAAACAGGGTAATTAGGTTACCCTGTTTTTTAATTTAAAGTGCCGTTAATCGACTTATAGGGTGGTTTGTTGTTATAATACTGTATATAAAAATACACTTTGCCTACGGTGTAATACTTCAGTTTTAGTAAAAAACTTTTTTAAAAAATAAACCTATATATCGCCCTATAATGATGAAATTATTTATAAAACTATTGACAAAAGGTAAAAATATGATATAATAGAAACGTAAATGGTATTTGTGTAAATAAGATTAGGGTGGTAAATTAATATAATCAACTAAAATTGAAATGGTTAAATTATGAAAAAGTTAAAAAAGGTAATTTGTATTTTTTTATTGCTATTAATGTTAATGACTAATAGCTTTGCGTGTACTAACTTAAGAAGGGAAGGATTGCTCGGGGCTAAAATTACAATGTATTATAGTGAAGATAGTAGTGTTCAATATACGGCATATTCAACAGACATGAATTTTGGTAGGATTACAGTACCTCAACGTTCTAGTGGTTATTATTACTTTAAGTATGACGTTTATTATAAAACAACTGGGGAAGTAGTATTAACTGAAGATTTATGGTATACTACCGTTAGTGCAGTTGAAGTTGGGGAGACTTTGGTTACCGATTTTATTGGTGTAGGGGGAAAACTTTGTGAATTTGGTGTCTATGTAATAGTAGAAGACACTAGAGTTAGACCAACGCTTGTAATAGACCCTGCAGGAGCGATAGAGTATATAGAAAACGAACGTTATGTGTATAAATATGATGGTAAACAACATATGCCTAAAGCATTATATTGTGAATATAATGGAGAAAAAATTGAGTTTGAGTATTGTTATACACTGAAAGAGAGTAATTGGGATTATATTTTGTATGTAAGTGAAATAGGTGTGTATGAGGTGTTGTACAAAGTAGGAAAGTATAAAAATGAAATTGATAACACAAGATTTCATTTAATAACTATTCGTGTAATTATAGAAGTAATAGCGTAAGGGAGGTTCAAATGAAAAAGATAATAGCGTCATTATTGATGATTTTAGCGATATGCTATTGTGTTAATTTTATACCGAGTAAAGTATTTGCAGATGATGATACTTTTATGTTTGAAAGTGTAGTGGAAGAAGCGGCTGCATTAACTGCAACGGATGAATTGGAAGGGGTTATCATAGATGAAGAAGTACCCACTATAAAAGATTTTAAGCAAGGATTACTTTCATGGGAATTTAGCCTTAGTGAAATTAAAGCATGCTTACCCTGTATCATTCCGCAAGAGCTTTTGTATCATGAAGGAAATTGGTATTATGAAGGTGAAGAATATACTTTTTATATTGAGACTAATTTATATTTTGATACGCAAATTGGAAAGTGTGTAGATTTAGAATTGCTACTTATTGATTACACTTTTATATTCAATGAAAATGAGGGATATATAAAAACAAGTGTTGATATTTTTGCACAATGTTTTCAATTGGCTCTTTCTGATAATGATTTTTTTGTATTGGTAAACTTTTCTACTAATGAACGATATTTGTTAAAAGATATTAAATTTTTGCAAGGTATAGCAAATGAACATGATTATAATTATGAAGATGAAAATTATTATTCAAAACGCCTGGATAATGGTGTTATTCTTAGAAATACAAGCTTAAGTTATTCGGGTGTTTCAAAGAGGGGGAATTGGGATGTAATTGAAGATGTTGGTGGATCATTGCTTTCATGTGGATTAGGGATAATTCCAATTTTTGGGGATATTATATCCATTATTGATACTGGATTGCATATTACAGAAGTGGTAGCAGATGAAGCTATGAAAACCGCTGTATATAATGATAATATCGATTTAGATATTTATCCCACAAGAGAACAACAATTAAATGACTCAAAGTATCAAACTTTCATAAAAGCAATTCAAATAGATTCTTTTTTAGACGAAGGCGAATCTACTGAAGTTTTTATTAACGATTATGCTAGTATTTTAACAATTCTATCCGATTCTGTTTTAGAAACAAGGGCGGTTCAGCAAGTGCAATATAAAATATATAGAACCTCTTCAGCTGGAGTATTTTATCTTAATGAAAATGGAGAATTTGTAGAAGAAAATGAAACATACAAGAATACATATATTAAACTTAAAGATGCCGTTTTATTTGAAAAGGATATAGAACTTACTTTAGGTAATAATAATGGATATTTGTTATCAAAAGATAGCGTTCAAGATTTTACTTTTACTCCCATAATGAATGGTATGTATGGTTTTACTACTAATGAAAATTATTTAATAGAAATAATTGGGGATGATGAAATAAAACAATTTGAAAATAATGGTTTATATCGTTTAATTGCAAATAAATCTTACCAAATAAAGGTAAAATTTGTTGGGAAAGAAATGATTTCACGTCCATACGTTTTGAATATTGATTTTGTGCCAGAAATAGCAGTTTTGGGCAATAATACTATAACGTTTATAGAAAGTAATCATGAATTTTTAGCGTTAGATTTTAGTGAAAACGGTTATTATACTTTTACGGTTGAAAATGTTAACTACTTAATAACACTTTATGATGAGGATTTTAACATTATAGAAGAAAATAAAGTAGAGATAACGGCAAGATGTGAAAATCAAAAATATTATCTAAAAATTACTAGTGCGCAAATTTTTAGCGGAAGCACAGTCGTAACTTGTGAAAAGTATTGTAACGTAAATTTTGTAACAAACACAGAGCAAGTTTTAGAAGATTATCATCTCGTACCAAACGCAATAACGCAGTTACCAACGCCACTAGTTTCCCCAGGTTATGAGTTTTTAGGTTGGTGGTTAGATAGTGAATGTATCAATACAGAGATAACTGCTAAAAATATAGACGCGCTAAACCTAGCCGATATAACCTTATATGCAAAATGGCGTTGTATAATATATAACGTTATCTATAATGAAAATGGTGGTGAGAGTATAATAGACGGCGAATATACCGTATTAGATAACTACATTTTATATTCTAATCCACAAAGAGAAAACAATGTTTTTATAGGTTGGTATGAAAATCCAGATTTTAGCGGAAATAAAGTAACCTATATTCCTGCTGGAACAATAGGAAATAAGCAATTTTATGCTAAATGGGTAATTGCTAAACATAATGTTACTTTGGACGTAGGAAGTGCGTATACAGGTGCAACTATAGCATATACGGAATGTGAAGTCATGTATGGTAATGAGTATACATTGCCTATTCCAACGTATAACGGATATGAATTTAATGGTTGGACTTATAATGGTGAATTGGTGAGCGATTCGCAAGGTTCGTTGATTTTTTTAATTGAAGAAGAAAATGTTACACTAATGGCAAGCTGGTCGCCCATTAATTTTTATATAAAAATAGAAACCATTGATAATGAATCAACTGTAAAATATCTTACAACAAATGGAATCGTTACAACAAGTGAAACAGTAACTATAGAGGATTTCAAAAACGAAGTTTCAATAAATCATTTTTGTCCAAATTGCTGGGCTCAAGAGAATAGAGAAGTTTTTTATAGAGAAGGACATGTTTTTGATGCACTGTATTATGAAGGCTCACTTGCGTGCTGGTCTATACTTATGCCAAGTATTACGGAAAATGTTGAAATAATTTTAACGGCAAATTATATTAAAGAGGAGTATATAATAAATTTTAGTAATTTTACAGCAGAAGAAGTACAGCCCTTAATTATTGAATTTGGCTGTAACATTGAATGGTATGAATTTGTAGGTTATGAGTGTGTTTATAGAGTAGCTGATTCATCGTTAAATGATAATTTAAGCGAGCAATTTGTAAAGGGCGAAATTTTTGATTACGATAAAATGCCCGATATAAGTGTTGGTTATGAAAGTGTAAGCAATTCAGTTATTTATATTGAATTGGAAAAAACAGCACTGATAACAAGATTAAATTTAATAGATGAGGAAGAAAGTTATATCACATCGATTGCTTATGATAGTGCGACGGCAAATGTTGAAATACCATATAAAACGGGTTATAAGTTTATTGGTTGGTTTGAATTTTTAGATGGTTCATATACGATTGTATTTGATTCAAATGGTAACTATGTTAATGATGTAAGTAGTGGAAAGTGGAATAGATTAGATACTGACTTAACGCTATATTCACAATATACTGAAATAATTTATTATGTTGAATATATGGCGAATAGCGGTTATGGACAAGTAGAAAAATCTGAGCATGTCTATGGAGTATCTAAGGAACTAACTATTAATTCTTATTATAAGGAGCATTATTCCTTTGTTGGCTGGGCAACATCTCCTAATGGAGCTATTGAGTACCATGATGAAGAAGTTGTTCTTAATTTAACGGCTGAAGAAGGGGATACGATAGTTTTATATGCGGTATGGAAAGCAAATAAGTACAATATTATTTGTGCAAATCTTTTGGAATATATGGACTTAAGTGTGAAAAAATACACATATGGCGTTGGCTTAACGACTATGCCAGAGCTATATAGAACGAGTAATGATGTACCTATGGTAATAGACACATTGTATGGCTGGTATAGTGATAGCGCATTTACAATTCCAGTAACATCAATATCTCCAACTAGCGCTGGTGATATCACGTTATATGCGAAGTATGATTACAAGTTGTTTTCATCCTCACTAAGCGGTTCTTATGTTATTAATTCAAAAGAGGAGTCGACGCCTAGTTTGGAATTAAATATACACATGAAAAGTATCTATTATGAACAACTACAAGGAACGGGGTTAAATAAGATAAAAATTCAAGTTACATTTGATTATTATGAAGAAGACGACGGATATCAACATTTATATTTATATAAGGGAAGTACGTTAATAGAAGACGTAGAAATTGATAAATCTAACAAGCTTGATTCTGAAATAAATAAAGTAGTTGTTTTTGAATTGCTTGATGTTCATGATTATAAAGATACTGACTATTTATATTTAAAATTTGGTGTAACTGGTTGGTGGCCTAATGAATGCTATATTAGTAATATTAGGGTAACTGCATGGATTATTAATTAAAATTCATTTTTATTAGTTACAAGACACATAGCAAACAATAAATTATTTAAGATAAGGTTGAAAAGGTTTTTGACTAATTAAAAAATCACAAGTAAAAGAAAAAACAGGGTAATTTCGTTGCCCTGTTTTTTAATTTAAAGTGCCGTTAATCGACTTATAGACCTACTTTTTATAAAAAACCGTCTGTTTTTCACTAAAAGCGGGCGGTTTTTGAATTGCTTATACGAAGTTTTCTTTGTATTCCCTTGGGCTTATGCCTAGGGCGGATTTAAATGCGTAATAGATGTTCTTTTCGCTTTCAAAGCCAACGGCTTGGGCTATTTCTGCAACGGAATTATCGGTGTGAATAAGCATATACTTTGCTTTTTCTAACCGTAGCTTTGTTAAATACTGCTTTGGGGAACAGCCAACTTCCGCATGGAATTTTCTAATAAAGAAGTATTTAGAAATAAAAAGCTCTCTGCAAATATCGTCTAACGTGATTTTCTTTGGATAGTTTTGGCTTAGGTATGAAATAGCCCTTTGAACTATTTCGTGGCGGAAGTCCGGATGGGATTGCTTAACCACGTCTAGTAAAAGAGAATAAATGATATTAGAAATTGAATAGTAATCGATATTGGGCTTTTTGTATTCACGGTATAGCGATAAAATTCCTTCCGTAAAGATATTATCGGAAAAGTTTTCTATTAAATAGCCGTTATATTGGCAAACTGTTCTGTAAATTTCATCCGTATTAGCGCCCATTACGTGCATAAAATAAATTTCCCAGTGCGAATCAAGCGCTTTAATTACGCTTTTTTGAGCAAAGGTTATAAATAGCAGGCTGTTGGGCTTTAACTCAATTTCTTTACCCTCATATTCTAACAACGCGCTACCGCTTTTAGTATATACCACAAGATGACACACGCCGTTTTCTCGCTGATGATAATACCCCTTTTCGTTATACTCATAGCCTACGTCTAACGCTTGATATAAAAAGTTTTTGTTTAAATCACGCGGGTTTTTTAGTGCAAGCAGTGAAGAGGGCTTGCGCGTATTTATAAATTCGCTTTTAAATATTTTTTCCATTTTTATTCCTTAGAGCAATTTTTGGGATGTTATTAGGCATTTTTTACCATTGATAAAAGGCATACATAATGTTATAATATTATGCGTAGAATGTTGCTATTTACCCCAATAAAGAAGTTAATAAAAGCTCCTTTTATTACAATAAAGGCATAAATAGCGCTTTTCTTACGGTAGCAAGGGGTGTTGGTTATGGCTTGCGCCCTTAGTAATATAATAATACAAAGAGCAATCTTTGTAAAATAAAAATAGGAGTATTTATGAAAAAACTATTCAACATTTTAGTAATCGTGCTTGCGTTAAGCTGTTTATTTCTTACGGCTTGCGCATCCTTCCCCAATGTTGATGCTATCAAGAGCGAAGAAAGCACCGTTGGTACTAGACCTAACGATAGTGAAGATGACTCTTCCAGTATAACAGAGGATGAGGATTCCAGCTCTTCAAGCGATAGTAGCGGGGGTAACGAAGAGGTTGATAAACCCCTTAGAGTTATCTTCTTCGGTAACAGCTTAATGTTCTTTAACGATATGCCTTCGTTATTTAGAAATCTTGCTGAAAAGTCCGGTAAAGAAATTTACGTTGATTCCGTTACCAGGGGCTCTGCAACTATTTCTGACTTTGCAAACTCTACTACGGACGTTGGCTCACAAGCCTACCGCAAGCTACAAACGCAAAGCTGGGATTACGTTATTATAGAGCCTTCCAGAAGAATAACCCCTTACGAAAACACCGTATTTGAAGCAGAGCTTGCAGCCGCAAAGGTTATGCAACGTTTAGCTGCAAACGCCGGCGCAGAAATTTTACTTTACTGCGTATGGGGTAATAACGACGGAACTTTAACTGAATACAACGCAAGTAACCCCATTGCAATGGTTAAGGGTAAGGTTCACTACGATTATACCAGAAAGGATCACGTTGCCTTTTTAAGAACTGTAAGCGAACGCATTTCACAAGCGTTGGGCGGTGTTGGTATAATAGACGCGGGCTACGCATTTGAAAACTCTATTGCGGAATATCCTTCAATTAACCTATACGATACGGACGAACGCCACCCTTCATTAGAGGGCTCTTATCTAGCGGCTGCAACGGTATACGCAACTATATACGGCCAGTCCCCGGAAAATATCGGCTTTACCGGCGGTAGCGTGCTTTATTTTGAAATGCAAAGAATGGCGGCTGCGACCGTTATTGGCGGACGCATTCCCGATTTATCTAACGATACTGAAGAAATAGAGCAGGTAGACGACCCAACTAAATACGATATTCTGTTTATTGGCTCTAACCTAGTTGATAATTACGACGCTACGACCGCGCTTGCTAGCATGATTAGTTTAAGCGAAGGCTTAACCCTTAACTTAGAATACATGACTAACAGCACCGGCGTATTAAACAGATACGCTGTGGACGGTGGTGACTATCTGTTAAAGGATACCTTAGCAAGAACTAAATTCGACGCTATCGTTTTACAAATAACCAGAAGATGTACCCCCACGGGAACGGACGTTGAAGCCAGCGAGCTTGCTGCTTTAAAGAAGATTTATCCCACTTTAGCAGAAAATACCGCTAATATATATCTATATACCTTTAACGGTCAAAGCAATCCTTCAATATTTACCACCGCTAACGGTGACGATTCTTACACCCAAACTGATGCAAGCGAAAGCTTAACCGTTGCCCAAATGAACGAATATTACACCTCTATTGCAAAATCTTGGGCAGAGGAGGTAGGCTGTAAATATATTCTTCAAGGCGCTGCGTGGACGGCGGCTTCACCCGCGTCTGATAGCGCAAAGGGTTACGTTCGCGCGTTAGCTTTATATTACGGAATATTTGATAAGCAAGTTCCTTCAGGTGTGAACACAAACGGCGTTGAGGAAAGCGTTAAAAAGACTCTTGAGGAAGCGGTTGCTCCTTACTGTATGCCTTCTTATAAGCCTGAAGGCGGTGAAACTCCCCCTGAATTGCCCGATTATGAAACCTACGACGTTTTAGTTGTTGGAACGGCTATACTTGATAATTACGATTTAACCACCTCTTTTGCATCTATGGTGCAAGAAGGTCAAAACAAAGAGCTTTATCTTGAATACGTAACTGATTCAGTTGGCGTAATGAATTTATTACGTGAGTCAACTCTTTCAAACTATTACATAAAATCAAAAGATGCGCTTAACTCAAGAAAATGGGATGCAGTAGTCCTTCAAATGAGCAGAAGATGCACGCCAAGCGCTCCTGCAGTTGCTGAAAGTGAGCTTGCTGCTTTAAAGGAATTCTACTCATTAGTTAGCAAAAATACTACCAATTTATATATTTTAACCTTTAACGGTCAAGATAATCCCAGCATCTTCACCACCGAAGGCGGAGCTAATGAATATACTAAAACGGATAGTAAAGAAAGCTTAACTGCAAAGCAAATGGACTCTTATTACGCTTCACTTGCTAGCGCTTGGGCAGAAGAAATCGGTTGCAAGTATATTCTTCAAGGTACTGCTTGGACGGAAGTAAATCCCCAAACGGATGCAGAAAGAGGTTACGTTCGCGCATGCGCGTTATATAACGGAATCTTTGACGCGGAAGTTCCCGAAGGAATAAACACCAACGGCGTAGAGCAAGCTATGGCTACTCAAATAGAAGAAACGGTTGTAAAATACTGTATGCCAAGCTATGAAGCGCCAGTTATCCCCGAATTGCCCGATCCCGAAAGCTACGACGTTTTAGTTATTGGCTCTAAGCTAATTAGTAACCTAAATATAACTAATTCGTTAGCAAGCATGGTGCAAATAGGTCAAAATAAAGAGCTTTATCTTGAATACGTAACTGATTCAGTTGGCGTATTTAACAAGCTTGCAAGCAAGGATAGCTCAGATGAGTTTTATGCAGATTATAAAGAGGCAATTCAGTCAAGAAAATGGGATGCAATCGTGCTACAAATAAGCAGAAGATGCACGCCCGGCTCTGCAGTAGAGCTTTCCGAGCTTAACGCAATTAAGGCTATTTTACCCGAGCTAAAGGCTAACACTCAAAATCTTTTCTTAGTAACCTTAGAGGCTACCGAAAATCCCAACATCTTCTTAAACGAAGGTATAGAATACGCGAAGAGCTCTTACAAGGTAAGCGCAACGATGGCGGAAATGACTGCGTACTTTAACGGTCTTGCTACCTCTTGGGCAGAAGAAATTGGCGCAAAGGCTATTCTTCACGGTGCTGCTTGGGCGGAGGCTAACCCTGCAAACAACGCAGAAAAGGCATATTTACGCGCTTGTTGCTTGTATAACGTTATATTTGCTTCAAGAGTGCCTGCTACTGCAGATACCAACGGCGTTAGCGCAGAAGTGGCAAGCTCTTTAAGAAGGATTGTTTTAAATTATTGGCTAGAAAAAACCCCTGCAGACTTAACCGCGTTAAACGGCGCAATAGCTACTGCAGAAGGTAAGGTAGAAGGCGAATATACTACTAACAGCTGGAATGCTTTACAGGCAATTCTTGCTGAAGCTAAGCTATTAACCGGCGCAAGCGATCAAGAAGAAATAGACGCTACCGTGCTTTTATTAAACGAAGCTATTGACGCCCTTGTTTTAAAGTCTGATCTATCATTATTAACCGCGCTTATTGCAGAAGTGGAAGCATTAAATGAAGAAAGCTATACACCTAATAGCTTTGCTCTTTTAACTGCCCCCTTAACGGCGGCAAAGGCTCTTAGCGGTGATAATAATCAAGAAGCGGTTAACAGCGCTTATAACGCGCTAAACGAGGCAAAACAAGCGCTCGTATTAAGGGCAGATTTCACAGCCTTAAACAGCGCTATAGCTACGGCAAGGGGTAAGGTTGAATTAAATTACACGCAAGACTCTTGGCAGTTGTTAGTAAGCGCTTTAAGTGAAGCGGAAGCCCTTGATTTTAACGCAACTCAAGAAGAGGTAAACGCAAAGGCAAGCGCGTTAAACGAAGCCATAGAAGCTCTTGTGGTTAAGGCAGACCTAACTGCGTTGAACGAAGCAATCGCTATTGCGGAAGGTAAGGTAGAAGGCGAATATACCGTTGCTTCTTGGACGGTGTTAAAGGAAGCTTTAGCAAGCGCTAAGCTACTTGATGAAGGCTCTGATAGTGTTGTTATAGCTAACGCAACGGTTGCTTTAAATAGCGCAATTGTAGGGCTAGTATTAAAGGCAAATTTAAGCGAGTTAAACGCATTACTTGATGAAATTGCCCTTTTAGAAAAGGATGCTTATACCGAAGAAAGCTGGCAGGCGTTACAGGATGAAATCGCATTAGCTAACTCACTTAATTCTGAAAGCGCGCAGGCAGAGGTTGACGCAGTAGTTGCTTCAATTAGAAATGCAAAGGGCGCTTTAGAAGAAAAGGTGGAAACTGATTTAAGTCAATTAACCTTATTGCTTACCGAAATAGAGCTTCTTGACGAAAGAAATTACACCTTAGCAAGCTGGACTGCTCTTGAAGCTTCTATAGCCGGGGCAGATGAGATAACTAAGGAAAATACTCAAGAAGAAGTAAATCAAGCGGTGGCGGTTATTTTAGAAGCTAAGCAAGAGCTAGTATTGATTCCCACCTACGAAACGTACGATATACTATTTATCGGCTCTAACTTAATTGAGGATGAATATATAGCGGTATCCTTGTCTAGTATGATTTCTCTTGGCAAATCTCAAGAGCTTCATCTTGAATACGTAACGGATGGCGTTGGCGTAATCAACAGACTTGTTTACCGTGAAGACGAAAGCAATAACGAGGACGTTTATAGTAGAACCAGAGCTGCTTTAAACGCAAGAAGATGGGATTCTATAATTATTCAGTTTAGCCGTAGAGCAACCCCCGAATCAACCGTTGCAAATAGCGAATTAGCTGCTTTAAAGGCTATTTATCCCACTTTAACAAGAAACTGTGAAGATATTTACATCTTTACCTTAAACG
>JAZSMG010000065.1:0-7286 GCA_045535775.1 Christensenellaceae bacterium
AACCGCTATTTCCTTTAAGGGTGGCAATTTATAGCAAAGCTTGCCGTTTTCTATTACCTTTACGGATAATTAAGTCGGAGGCCAAGCGGTCTTAGGAAGACAATTTCATCACACAACTCCTTGGCTCACAGAACGACATGGCTACGATCCGACTTAACCGCTATTTCCTTTAAGGGTGGCAATTTATAGCAAAGCTTGCCGTTTTCTATTACCTTTACGGATAATTCACGAAGCTCGTAATTTTCAAAGGTAATACATTTCCATCTTTCTGTGGGGTGATATAACGTTAAGGGCTTAGAGGTGTCTATTTTTTCACCGCGCAAGCAAATTAAATCCGCTTCCGCCTTGCCGTTAACGTAAACCCTATATATACTCTTAAACCCGGGATTGGTTATCTTTACACTGTTATCTGAAAGTTTAATTTTGGGAGTAATGCTACCATCCTCTTCAACCATACCGGAAAGCTTATAAACACCGCCTAATGCAGGCATTTCTGAACTGGTAATAAGTTTTGTACCAACACCCCAAAGTGAAATTTTTGCGCCTTGACTCTTTAACGATGCTATTGAATATTCGTCTAAGTCACCGGAAGCGCAAATGATAGCATCGGGATAACCGGCTTCATCAAGCATTTCCCTTGCTTTTTTAGAAAGGTATGCTAAGTCGCCTGAATCTAAGCGAATGCCAAGTGGCTTATGGCCTTGCTTTTTTAACTCATCAAACACTTTTATTGCGTTTGGAACACCGCTTTTTAAGGTATTGTAAGTATCAACTAAAAGTAACGCAGAATTGGGATAAATTTGCGCGTAAGCCATAAAAGCGTCGTACTCGGTGGGAAAATTCATTACCCAACTGTGCGCGTGAGTACCTGAAACCTTAACGTCAAACATTTGCCCTGCCAAAACGTTAGAGGTTGAACCGCATCCACCGATAATTGCAGCCCTTGCGCCGTATATGCCGGCATCAGGACCTTGAGCCCTGCGAAGCCCGAATTCTAAAACGTTATCACCCTTAGCGGCATTGCAAACCTTTGCCGCCTTTGAAGCAATTAACGTTTGGTGATTTAAAATGTTAAGTAGCGCAGTTTCTATAAGCTGTGCTTGAATAATGGGCGCTTTTACCGTTAAAATTGGCTCACCGGGAAAAACCACGGTGCCTTCGGGAACGGCGTAAACGTCACCGGTAAACTTCATATTGGCAAGGTAATTTAAAAATCCCTCGTCGAATAGATTTAAAGAACGTAAATATTCTATTTCTTCCTTGCCGAAGTTTAAATTTAAAATATAATCCACAACCTGTTCTAACCCTGCAGCCAACGAATAAGTTATAAGCTTATTAGGGCGAAAGAATAGGTCGAAAATAGCAACCTGCTCGTGACGGCCTTTAAGATAATAGCCGTTCATCATGGTTAATTGATAAAGGTCAGTAAGCAGTGTAAGATTTCTTTTTTCCATAATAGACCTCTACTTAAATGATTTTATTTCGGGAAGCTCCTCTTCCTCTTCTTGAGGATTTTCTTGTTCTTGCTGTTTGCGTGTTTTATAGTCTACGTAGGTAGATTTTTCATTTTCAAAAACCACTTGTAGGTTAGACCTATAAACCAATAAAATTGCAAGTAAAGGAATGGGAAGTGCGATTATTGCAATCAATAATGCAATCCACCACTTCATAAAGAAAAGCACGCATGCAATTAATGCAGAAATAAGAGTGAAAAACAATAACAAAATTCCTGCGGTAAGCGTAACCTTAGACCTGTAAGATTTACCAATAAAAGTAAGCGCAACACCCCCTGCAAGACATGCCGTGGCTAAACCGATTAAAATAGTTGCAACCGCCACTATTGCCTGTTTTTCATGCTTAATTAAGCTTCCTGCAATTATTACTGCAACGGCAGAAAGAACCAAGGTGATTATAAGTGAAATAATGATTGCAGTCGTATGCCTTGTTTTTGAATTTCTAATTCTTTCCATAAAGTCCTCCTTAAAAAAAGGTGTTAAGGCAGTGCGGTGCTTTACACAGTCTGCCTTTAATTAAGATTTTTATTTAAGCAAAATAATTCGCTTTTTTATTTTTTTATTCTGCTTTTTTACTGCAAATTACTCTTCAACTTCCTCACTTAGCGCAGGCAAGCTGGCTTCGTGAGCGCGACTCTTTTCTATAAAATGCTTTAAAATAAAGTACGCAGGAACTGATAAAACCACTAAAACGAGCGATAAAGTTTGAGAGGGAGAAAGGCTACCGATAAACGCACCTCTATCATCCGCTCTTGCAAACTCAATAATAAATCTCCAAATACCGTAAGACGCAAGATATATGGGAAGGCTATATTTAAAATCCCTCTTGTATAGAAGTAACGTAAGGATTGTAAATAACATAAATAGGAATAGCGCTTCGTAAAGCTGAGTGGGTACGTAATAACCCCAACCCTTACTACCATCCATTCTGATACCGCCAAAAACGTATTCTTGACCTAAATATTCGCCGTGACAGCAGCCCGCCATTAAACAGCCCATTCTACCAAAGGCGTGAGCAATTATCATGCACATAGGAGCAACTGCTACGAGCTTAGTTAATGAAAAAGGATATTTTTTGCGGAAAATTAGGCAAATAACTATAAAGGTAAGCGCGCCTGTTGCTAAGCCACCGATTGCAGTTATACCTGACTTAATGCTAAATTGGGGGTTAGGAACTCCGTTTTTTACGTCCTCTATATATTGGAACAATCCCTGCCAAAGAGCAGAGCCAATAAAGCCTATTACGATTGAAGCAATGCCGTTATAAAATGCAAAATCCACGTATTCGTTAGGAATTCCCGCTCTTTTACTGTATTCAAAAAGCACGAAAAAGCATGCAAGAATACCAAGGGCAATTAAAAGACCGTATAAGTAAATATGAGTATCGCCTATAGAAAGTATGGGATTAGGGAACATAATTCCTCCTATTAACGCCTTAAAGGGCGTATTTATTTTTCTTGATTATACTGTATTATAACACACTCCCACTAATTTTTCAATCATTTTCTAACAAAATCCGTTAATTATACTATTTTTTTCTCTTTAGAGAAAACCCCTTTAATTAAGCGCTTTAAAGGCTTTAAAAGCAAATAAAAAAGGTAAGCCGTTGTTAAGCTTACCTAATTTAAAGCTTTTATTATCTTTTTTCTTTATAAAACACCCTTGCGTTGAATTGCTTTTATTATAAAAAAACCTCGCTATAACGCGATTAACAACGCTTTCACTCTATTTTATTTTATCTACTATAGTGCTAACTATCATATCAAAAGCATTCTTATTGTAACCACCTTCCGGCACGATTATATCACTATATCTCTTCTTAAAAGGCTCTATATACGCTTCGTGCATGGGTTTAACCGTTTCTAAATATTGGTTAGCAACGGAATCTAACGTTCTGCCCCTTTCCTTAACGTCGCGAAGCATTCTTCTTAAAATACGCACGTCTGCATCGGTATCAACAAAAATCTTATAATCTAAAAGCTCAACTATTTCAGGAACGGCAAAAAGCATAATCCCTTCTATTATTATAACCTTTTTACTCTCTGCAAAAATCCACTCTTCACCGCGCAGATGGGTGGAAAAATCATAGGTGGGATAGCTTATGGACTTGCCTTCCTTAAGTTGTTTTACGTGTTCAATAAGCAAGTCGCTATCAAAGGCATCGGGGTGGTCGTAATTAGTTTTAATTCTTTCTTCAAAGGGTAAGTGCGCGTTGTTCTTATAATAACAATCCATACTAATAAGCAACGCATCATCCTTTAAAGCTTCGTAAATCTTTTGTGCTAAGGTAGTTTTACCGCTACCCGTTCCACCGCAAATACCTATTACTAAATGCTCCATAATAATCTTCTCCTTCGTAAATAAATAGGGATATAAGTCGATAAACAATCATTTCGCTTGTGATATACAAAAAGCCGAAAGCTAAAGCTAACGGCTTATTCGTTGTTTTTTAGTTTATGAAATTTTAACAATCTTACCGTTTTCTACCTTGTAATAATTACTGGATTCAGAAATAGTGAACTCTATTTTTTCTTCATTTGATTCAAGAAAAGCGTTTTCTGCTATATCACTTACGGAATGGGGAATATAAACGGTTGCAAGTCTTTCACAGTAAGCAAATGCAAAACCACCAATCTTTTCTAATCCTCTTGGTAACTGAAGGTCAACGATAGAGGTTGCAGTGAAGGCAGATTCGCCAATAACCCTTAAAGAGGTGGGTAAAATAAGCTCTTCAATAGCAGAACAGCCGTAGAATGCACCCGCTTGAATTTCGCTTACACCGCTATAAAAATAAATAGATGAAAGAGAAAGACAACCGTAAAAAGCAGTTTTACCAATAACCTTTATGCTTGCAGGAATTTGGATTGACTTAACGGCAGTACCCATAAATCCGTTTTCCGCAACCATGGTAACTGCTTTACCGTTATAAACGTTGGGAAGCTTTAAAGCTTCATCTTCGGGGATAACGGCATCTGCTTTTAATGCAACGGCATAAGTTCCGTCATCAAGCTCAACGAATTCAAACAACTTTTCATCAGAGGGCACGTAATCCTTAGGCCCTTCTAAACAACCGCTGAAGGTTAGCAATGCAAGACATCCTACTAAGATAAGAGTAACTAATTTTTTTAATACTTTCATGATTAACTCCTATGAAAAAACTCACCGTTTTATTAGTGAAGGAATGAAGGGAGTCTTTAGCAAAGCGCCAAATCAACCCAACTTCCAAAAAGTATTATACAAATTTAAAAGTTTTTTGTCAATACTTTCTTTAAAAAATATAGTTTTATTTTATTTTTTTGCGCTAAACGCGCCTTTTTACCTAAATAATATACTATTTTAAGGGTACTCTTGCAACGGCGTTTAAAGATAAATCCGCAAAGTTCCCTTTTAAATACTGAATATATCCTTCCGCTGCAATCATAGCCGCGTTATCGGTACACAAGCTTTTTGGTGGCAAAACAACCTTAATTTCCTTCTTTTCACACTTAGCGGTAAGCTTAAATCTTAAGTAGCCGTTAGCAACGACTCCCCCACCTGCAGTAATGCAGTTAAGCCCTTTTTCGCGCGCTGCCAATATACATTTATCTATCAAAACGTCTACCGCCGCCTTTTGGAATGAGCAAGCAACGTCCGCCTTGTTAACCTCTTTACCCTGCTGGGTTTGATTATGTACGTAATTTATAACTGCAGTTTTTAATCCGCTATAAGAAAAATCGTAACCACCCTTACCTTTAAGCATAAGTGGGAGTTGAACGTTTGCTTCGCCCTGTAAGGCAAGTTTTTCTACGTTAGGGCCACCGGGGTAAGATAAGCCCAGAACCCTTGCAACCTTATCGAATGCTTCACCAACGGCATCATCTAACGTTCCGCCCAAAATTTCAAACTCATCGTAACTTTTAACCTCTATAATAGCGGTATGCCCACCGCTTGCAAGCAATGAAATAAAGGGTGGCTTAAGCTCTTTATCTGCAAGATAAATTGCAGCCAAGTGCCCCCTTATATGGCTTACGGGTATTAGAGGAACACCCAATGAAAAAGCCAAAGCCTTCGCGTAAGAAACGCCAACTAATAGCGCACCTAACAGCCCGGAACCGTAAGTTACGGCAACGGCATCTATATCTTTTAAACCTTTACCCGCCTTTTGCAACGCTCTTTCCACAACGGTAGAAACGGCAGTCGTATGCGCTCTTGAAGCAATTTCAGGCACTACCCCGCCAAATCTAACGTGCTCTGTCATAGAGCTTTCTATTTCTGAAGCAAGCAAATTATTGCGCCCTTGCAAAATAGCACAAGCCGTTTCATCGCAAGAGGACTCTATTGCTAATATTATCGCATCCTCTTTTATAGGACGCGCCTTTACACTTTCAAAATAACTCATTGGAACACCAATTAGGATTTTTTAAGATATTCTATAATGAATGCATCGATATCACCGTCCATAACGGCGTTAACGTTACCCGTTTCACAGCCGGTGCGGTGATCCTTTACCATAGTGTACGGGCAGAATACGTAAGAACGTATTTGGCTACCCCATTCAATTTTTTTAATTTCGCCTTTAATAGAAGCCTCTTCTGCAAGTCTTTCACTTTCGCGCTTTTCTATAAGCTTACTCATAAGCATTTTCATAGCGCGCTCTCTGTTTTGCACTTGGCTTCTTTCATTTTGGCAAGCAACTATAATACCCGTGGGTATATGGGTAATTCTTATTGCGGATTCCGTTTTATTAACGTGTTGACCGCCTGCACCGCTTGAACGGTAGGTATCCACCTTTAAATCCTCCGGGCGAATAACTATTTCATCAGTATCTTCTATTTCCGGCATAACCTCCACAGATGAGAATGAGGTATGACGCCTTGCGTTAGAGTCAAAGGGTGAAATTCTTACCAAACGGTGAACGCCCTTTTCCGCCTTTAAATAGCCGTATGCGTTATCACCTTCTACTTTAAAGGTAACGCTTTTAATACCTGCTTCATCACCGGGTAATCTATCGTATTCGGTAATTTTATAGCCGTGCTTTTCTGCATAGCAGATATACATTCTGTAAAGCATTTCCGTCCAGTCGCACGCTTCCGTTCCACCTGCACCGGAATGCAAGGTCATAAGAGCATCGCAACCGTCGTATTTACCGCGAAGAAGAGTTTGAAGTCTTAATTCCTCAATATCCTTTTCTGCCTTTTCTAGGTCGCGCTCTATATCGGGGGCATAACTTTCATCATTTTCTTCCGCTACTAGGGTAAGAAAATCCTCAACGTCGTCTACCGCCTTAACAGTTTTATCGTATACGGCTAATTTATTTTTAACCTGTTGAAGCTTTTTAGATACTTGAGTGGACCTTTCTAAATCCCCCCAAACTTCAGGAAGTTCTAACTGAGCCTCAAGTTCCTTCTGTTCCTCTCTTAATTTATCAACGTCAAAGAGAGTACCCTGCCTCTTTCAGGGTGTCTCGAAGTTGACGTATTTTTTGAGTATAAATATCAATTCTTAACATACGCAATCTCCTAACAATTTAACAAAAAGTGTGGCAATAGCGCGATTATCAACAATTACAATCACCACCACTACCAAAACAAAAGTATTTGTTTAACTATATAAAATAAAAAATTATACTTAACCAAGGTAACGTACTTTAGCATACGTAACCGAAGGCAAGCGCAAGGCTTCGCCTATAAAACACTAAAGCTAATAGCTATGGCACTAAATAAGCCTTAGTTGCGAGCAGTTGGCACAAACAACGAGTATTTTGCGAGGGCGCGTACTTGGCGTACGTAACCG
>JAZSMG010000261.1:0-3585 GCA_045535775.1 Christensenellaceae bacterium
TGGACTTTAGAAGAAAACGAAACAAGTAGAACGTTAACCATACCGGCAAGTGTTCAAAGTATAGGTGCAGGCGCATTTTACGGTTGTTCACAAATTGCAGGCTTTAGCCTAGCAAGTGGCAATAATAATTTCCACGTTGTGGATGGTGTGCTTTACGTAAAACAAACTAATGCGGATGAAACGGTAGAATATTATTTACACACCTATCCAATAGTAAAAACAGGAACTGAATATACCGCTATAGCTTCGTTAATCGGTGTTTTAGATTATGCTTTTGCAGGAAATGTTAATTTAACTACTATTAATTTAGCGAACGTGCAAGATATAGGCGAAAATGCGTTTGAGGATTGTACTAATCTAGCAACGATAACCGTCGATAGCACTAATGAGTATTATTCTACGAGTGATGGTGTGTTATTCAATAAAGATGTTACTTGTTTAATATGCTACCCATTAGGTAAAACAAATCCAACCTATACAGTACCTACAACGGTTACGGAAATTACTGCAGGCGCTTTTGCAGGAAATACCAATTTAACAGGTGTTAACTTAAAGAACGTTCAAATAGTAGGAAATAATGCGTTTGAGGGTTGCACTAATCTAGCAACGATAATAGGAAATTCGGTTATTGAAGCACATTCTTCCGATTTTGAAGGTACTCCATGGTATAACACTCAATCACAAGCAGAATATTTCGGATTGGGTAAGGTACTATTCAAGTATAACGGCAGTTATGATGCAAGCGGTGTTTTAGATTTAAGAACGTATGCAACAATAGAAGAAAACGCATTCCCAAGCTTAAATGAAGAGGGCGAATATATTCCTAATACTCAATTAACAACGGTATATTTAGGCGAGGATTATTCGCAGTTTAACCACGCAAGCTTTAATAACTGCACGGCGTTAAATAAGGTATATTTACTAAATAGCGAGGTAGTACAGATTAATGCTTTAACGGACACATTAAAGGAACAGCTTACCTTCTACGTTCCATATTCGCTATATTCAAACTATACCGCTACCTATGAAGATTTAAGCTTTGAAGCAATACAAACCACAATTAACTTTTACGTGGGCGAAGAATTGTTAGATACACAAACAGCATACTACGGCGAAGTGTTTACAACTGATAAAGTTCCCACCGTTACCGGTAATAATATTTTCTTAGGTTGGTATGATACTACCGCGTATACAAGCACGTTTGTTGGTAGTACGTACGAAGAATTTGAAGCAGAGGATGATTTATACGCAAAAATATTACCTACGTATACGTTAAGATTTGTTAGTAATGGGGCTACTGTTTGTAGCGATATTACTGGGGTTTATGATGGGCTAACCGTTACGTTGCCTACCGTAGAAGGACTTAATTACTATTGTTGGAAAAACAATTCAGAAGAATATGGGTTTAGCGCAAATTTAACATTCATATCTAGTGTGTTTGTTGCGGATGCAAACAATAGTTACGTAATAACTTTTGAAGCACTGGCTTGTACGCATACTTTAAAAAAATACGTATCAATTTCAGTAATGTCACATAGCGTGATTTGTAATACCTGTGAATATACAACGAGTTCTGCGCATGTGTGGCTCCCTCACCCTGTTGGAAAGTATAAATGTAAATTCTGCCAATTCATAACCAGTATAATTCCTATTAATCCGTTAAAGGTAGAGGATGAAGAAATAATCCAATCACTTGGCGAAGCGGAAGAGGGCGAAATAATAACGGCACCTAACGGTTTAAGCTATATTTACTTAAACGGAGAGTTTTATTTGATAACCCAACAAGAGGAGTTATTATTCCTTCCTAAAAACGAAGAAAGTGAATAGTTGAATAAATAAAAAAGATTGGGCTTAAAAAACGGCTCAATCTTTTTTGATTATAAGAATTTTTATGTTTAGTTTGGTAAATTTTTAATTCATTATTAAAGAATTTGCAATTTTTTTTACAGAATAGTATAATTAAAGAAAAACACGCTTTTTAAGCGGTAAAAAGAGGTTATAATATGAGTGATCCAAGAATTTTAAAGCTTGCTAAAAATTTAGTTAACTATTCTTGTAAGGTTAAAAGGGGCGAAAAGGTTATGATAGAAGCCTTTGGTATTCCCAACGATTTAGTGAAGGCGTTAGTTAAGGAAACCTACCTTGCAGGCGGTTATCCCTTCGTTTATCTTCGTGACCACGCCGTAATGCGCGCTATGCTTATGGACTGCAACGAAGAATATTGCAATCTTTGGGCTAAGTATGACGGATTCGTTATGGATGAAATGGATTGTTATATTGGCGTTCGCGGTGGCGAAAACAGCTGTGAAATGGGTGACATTCCCGCAGAAAAGAACGGCTTATATCAAAAGCTTTATTCTTACCCCGTTCATCACGAAAAACGCGTTGGAGCAACGCGTTGGGTTGTTTTAAGATATCCCACCCCTTCAATGGCGCAAATGTCCGGTATGTCTACCGAAGCGTTTGAAGATTTCTATTTTGACGTTTGCACTATGGATTACGGCAAGATGGATAGGGCTATGGATGCGCTTAAAGCGCTTATGGAAAAAACCGATAAGGTACGCTTGGTTGCTAAGGATACGGATTTAACCTTCTCTATTAAAGGTATGCCCGCTATCAAGTGCGCAGGCGAGCTTAATATTCCGGATGGCGAAATCTATTCCGCTCCCGTTAAAAATAGCGTAAACGGCGTTATTACCTATAACGCTCCCTCTATGCAACAGGGCTTAAAGCACGAAAACGTTCGCCTTGAATTTAAAGACGGTAAGATTATTAAAGCAACCGGCAACTACACCGAAAAGCTTAACGATATTTTTAATACTGATGAAGGAGCAAGATACGTTGGCGAATTTGCTATTGGCGTTAACCCCTTTATCAATAACCCCATGGGCGATATTTTGTTTGACGAAAAGATTGCCGGCTCTATTCACTTTACCCCCGGCTGTTGTTATGACGAATGCGATAACGGAAACCGTTCTAGCATTCACTGGGATTTAGTTCTTATCATGACCGAAAAGTTCGGCGGTGGCGAAATTTGGTTTGACGACGTTTTAATTAGAAAGGACGGCTTCTTCGTTCTTCCAGAGCTGGAATGCCTTAACCCAGAAAACCTAAAATAAGCCTTATCTACTTCGCAATACTTTGTTCTTTTAACTTTGCCCACATACCTGCGACCAACAAGGTCGCTCCCTGCGGTCAAAGCTAAAACGCCTCGTCTTGCTCGTATCTAGTGCTTATTTAACATAAAGATAAGTTTGGTGCAATATCATTGCCTTAGTTTTTAGACTCTATCACTTCGCTCCGCTTGTTCCAGAGTGACATAAACAAATACTTGTCATTCTGGAGTTTGCGTTAGCAAACGATAGAATCTCTTTTGCGTAAGCAATCACGCATCTATGCGTGTATGTAATTGTTTAAGTAGTAAACGTATGTAATCAGTCGCATACTGTATGTCATCACGCCACGAGGTGTGTATATAATAAGAGCCATCCCTTAATTCGCACAGGGGCGAACATCATTTTGCGTGAGCAAAACATCATTCGTGCAACGCACGAACATCATTGCGTAGGCTTTGTTCTTATCTTT
>JAZSMG010000231.1:0-4160 GCA_045535775.1 Christensenellaceae bacterium
TACTTTACTTATTTAACTACTGATTAACAAATAATTATTTAAAAAAGTCGTTTAAGAATTCAGTGATGTTTTCACTGTAAGTGGTGTATTCTAAATAATAATAAACGTCATTAAAATAGGTTTTTATATCATACACAAAAACACCATCTTCGGGGTAATATTCCTTTATTCTATATTGAATTTTAACGCTATCCACGTAATGAGTAAGGTTATAATCAACCTGTATTAAATCGTTTTGTTTTACCGACTTGTCATAAACCTTTACAAATAAAACAAACGACGGATTATCTAAATCATCTGTTACCTCAATTTGACCGCCCTTAACTTTTTGATTTGACGTTTTAAAAAGAAGTGAACCAATAACAACGTTCGCATCAATATCAACGATATTTATTCCTGCTTTCTCTAACGAGTTAGAGAATTTATCACCATCAACATTCGATATAACTAATTCATCAACAAAATACACTTGCTCTTCGCCTGTTGAATAATTTGAATTATCCGACTGAAGCACACTTTCCCCACCCGAAAAATACTTAATAGAAAGAGGAACAACGACCGAGCAAATAACAACAAAGATTGCAACAGCCGTAGCAAGAAAACGCCAATTTAAAGCAGGCTTTCTTTTTGGCGGACTAACGGTTTCTTTAATATCATCCCAAACTAAAGAAAAATCCCTAACCTTAATCTTCTCTATACTCTCTTCTATTCTTTTTTCGTTCTTCCTATTTTTCATAAACTCCTTAACTAATCAAAACTGAAATTGCTCTATCTAAATTTCCTAATCCATTAATATTAAGATATCCTATATTATAAGAATCATCCCCGGTGGCAACCTTTAAATAATATCTGGTATCAATTATTATTAAATTTTCACAAAATCTATCATAATAGCCTATCAAAACAGATCCTGCAGTATTTGCACATCCTGTTATATTATCAATACTTCCATAGTATATTGAAAGAATAAAAATCCCAACAAAAAATAATAACCACCCTTTTGCTTTTTTTATAAAACGCCTCTTATGAGCTTTTCACCCAAATGACGTTTTCTAACCAAGCATTTTATTCAACTTTTTCTTTTTTTTCTTGAAAATCATTTTTTATTTTACTTAATGCTCTATAATAAATTGATGTTATTGTAGCTAGCGGCTTATGCATCATATCTGCTATATCTTGAAAGGTATCATTTAAAACAAATTTGCATATAATAATTTCTTGTTCTATTTCTGAAAGATCTTTTATCAAGTAATAAAAAGACTGCTCCTCAATTATATCTTGTGTAAAATCAACGTTTGATACAATTTGTGCATCTAATGGAAGATTATATCTTGACCGCATGGCATCTTTTGCAGCATTTGCAGTTACTATATAAATCCATCCTTCCGGATTTTTAATATTCTTAATTTTTTTCGCATTCTTCCAAACCTTAATTAAGACATTGTTAACAACTTCGTTTGCCAAATATTCTGAATGGCAAATCGTTTGAGCCGTTATCTGAATAATTTTTGCATACTTCTCATAAAAAAGTTTTAATCCATTCTCTGGATCCTTTCGCACTAATTTTATTATTTTATTGAATTGTTCCCTTTTTTCTTTTTGAGTTTGCAATTTGTCCATTATTCTTTAGTTCGCCATTAGAATTTTTTATTTTTATAACAAATAAATTATTATACATAGAATTATTTTTATAAAAATTTCTATTCTTCTAGAATTAGCAATTTTATATGCTTTGAGTAAAATTATACACTAATTAAACAATAAAATCAACGTTTTTGATATCTTTTTTATCTTTATTCTCTTAGAAAACACATTTGTCATTATATTTGATAAAAATACCATCTATCGACGCTAATTTTAAAAATTTAATTTATTTTAATTTCAATAATACACACTAAAAGCACCCCATTTTTCCTTTCGGGGTGCTTTTTGCTTAAAAACAATTTCATCATATTCGCCTTTTAAGAACTTTTTATTAGGGCATTTGCTTTTTTATTAACTTTGCAGATTAACAGAAGCGCCACAGCTAGGACATTTAACCTCTTTTTCTAAAAGAGTGCTACCACAATAAGCGCAACGGCGCTCAGTGGGCTCTGCGGGCACTAGGGGCTCTATACGCTGTAAGGTATTACCGTCAAAAAAATAACCTTCTAAATAACCGCGCTTAATGCAACGTTCAATGCACTCTTTTGCACTATTATACGCCATACCGGTTGCGGAAGCTAGGTCCGATACAGAGCCAAGACCGTAACTGTTTATTGCGCGAATAAGGCGCACGTCTTTTGAAGCGTTTGCCATAGCGATAGCGTAAAAAGTGATGCCAAAAAAGGCATGCACCGCAAGCGTAATGCACACAGCCATAAGAAAAAATTGCTTATTAATAGCGAACAGCACTATGCCGGGGATACTTGCCACGCCTGTTATAGAGGTAAGTAAGGTCACCCAAAACCAAATGTGCCAACTCTTTTTTGCTTGTTTCATAAAATAACCTCTTCGTTATAGAAATTATATTGCTTTATTATATAATATGAAATAAAATTAACCTAAAATTTTAATATATTGTTCACAAGAAATGTAAATTTTTAAATTATTGGGTACAAGACGTTTAGAATAAGTAAATTTTGCTTTACGTAAAATCATCAAAAAATGAAGTTCGTATTCACTTAAAGTTTTTATTCATTCATTTCATCCACCATGCTACACGGTTTCGCTGTCATTTCTACCCAAGCGGGGCGAAATCCACTTTTTATTGCATTACGAACAGACTTTACGTTACACCAAGCGGCACAGTAAAACGGCACCTTTCCGCGATTTAAGATTTCTATAGCAAGATGGCTTGTAAGAGCAGAAGCAACTCCTTGCCTGCGATATGCGGGAAGCACGTCAATACCGATTTGCCACATGCTGTTACAATCCGCACTGCAACCGGCAAGACCAACCAGTTTATCGCCGTCATATGCGCCAATGCCAAGCACATCAAGCGATTTTCGCTTCTCACATAGCGCACTACTCCATTCAGGTAAGTATAAGTCGGCAAAATCGGCTTGCGTCAAAAGTCGCAACGCATATGGGCAATCAAGAGCACGCAGAACGTTTACATCTGGTAAAAAATACTCCGCCATAAAACAAATTTTCTGACCCTTTTTCATTAACGCATCGTTCAGCACGTGCAAATGCGGTGTTTCAAACAAATGCTCTACGGGATATTTATTCACGTAATCCTTGGCAATTTCACGAAATTCTGGTGATACTGATGCCACCACGTTACTCCCATACGACACGAGTTGAAAAGAAAACGGTAACTTCAAATACCGCCTTGCGCCGTAATTTTCATGCGACGTAACAACTATATTCTCACTCTTTTCAAAATCATAAGGCTTGGCGCAAAGGTCAATTGCGGATTGCTCCATTGCTATTTTTAAAATTTCTTTATTAGTCATTTTCTTACTTCTGTAATTTAGCTCATCAAATTGAAATTTGTTTAATATTTTTTATATTCAAACAAGCGATACAACTTTTTAGAAAAACCGCCTGCATAAAGCTTGGCAAAAACAAACCTTTCAAATCCTTTTAACTCGTCTATGTATTTTTGAGGTATCATTGTGTGCTCTTTTACGAAGGCAAGCTTCTCACTTTGGTAAGCTTGTGGACTATCTATACCGTAAACCTTTGTTACGCCTACGTCATTTATAGGGTTTCTTCGCTTCGACATTTTAGCAGCAAAAGAAGTATAAGAGTCCACCAAAAGCATAACACTTTCAAAATGAGCACAAAGACAATCTGCTAAATTTCGCATTTCATCTACGGTCAAATACATACTCACGCCTTCCATAACTACGATTGCAGATTTCTTTTCTTCAATAGCTGTCAGCCAACTGCAATCTCTTGCATCGCCTGCAATCATTTTATAGTCATCCGTTTCAGCATAGTAGCGTCTTCTTTCTTGAATAACTTCCCCAAAATCCACGTCATACCATTTGTGATTTTTAGCTTCGACTCTTATTATGTGACTATCCATACCGCAACCGATATGAATAACCACGGCATTCGGCGCAGTTAACGTTTGTTCTTTTACCCATTCGTCAAAAACGGCAGAACGAACTCCCATATAGTAAGCAAGCCATTTGGATTTTGATTTTCCCTTAAGAGAAAATCCTTCC
>JAZSMG010000087.1:0-4195 GCA_045535775.1 Christensenellaceae bacterium
ATAGTTAAGGTTATTAAAGAATTTGGAGGTAAGCAGGATGCATAACGTAGAAGCTTTAATGCCTATAATTGCAGTAGTAACTGATATAAGAAGAGAAACTCCGGACGTAAAAACCTTTCGCGTAGTTGGTCTAGACGGTAAAAAGCCCTTCGAGCATATGCCCGGTCAATGCGCAATGATTTCTATTCCCGGCGTTGGCGAAGCACTTTTCTCTATAACTAGCTCACCCACCAATAAGGAATTCGTTGAATTCTCTATTAAAAAATGCGGTTGTGTAACGGACGTTCTTCACGCAATAGAGCCCGGTCAACAAATCACCGTTCGCGGACCTTACGGTAGATCTTTCCCCGTAGAAACCGTTTTCAAGGGTAAGGATATGCTATTTATCGCAGGTGGTATAGGTCTTGCTCCCTTACGTAGCGTAATCAATTACATTCGCGATAACCGCGATAATTACGGCAAGGTTGCAATCGTATACGGCGCAAGAAGCGCAGACGATTTAGTTCAGCTTAAAGAAATAGAAGAAGAATGGAAGAACGAAAAGGATTTTAGCGTTTACTTAACCATTGACCGTGAGCAGGAAGGCTGGGAAGGCCACGTTGGCTTCGTTCCCAACTATGCAAAGGAAATAGGTATTCCCAACAGCTATACCGCGGTTCTTTGCGGTCCTCCTATTATGATTAAATTCACCTTAGCAGGGCTACTTGAACAGGGCTTTGAAAAGAAAAATATTTACACCACCTTGGAATTACGCATGAAGTGCGGATTTGGTAAGTGCGGTAGATGTAACGTAGGCGATAAATACGTTTGTAAAGACGGTCCTGTATTCTGCATGACTGAGCTTGATGAACTTCCCGACGAATATTAATTCGTTAGTATATACGGAGCGTATTATTATGGAAAATAAAGTTAACGTTTATTTATTCGGTAAAAAATATGAAGTGCCAGAAGAGCTTACTATTATGAAGGCAATGGAATATTGCGGTTATAAGCTAGTAAGAGGTTGCGGTTGCAGAAACGGTTTCTGTGGCGCGTGCGCTACTTTATATAGAATTAAAGGTAAAATGGAGCTTAAAACCTGTCTTGCTTGTCAGCAAAAGGTAGAAGAGGGTATGTACGTTGCAACCCTACCTTTCTTCCCCTTAGTTAAGCAGGTTTACGATATTCAAAAGGTTAAGCCGGAGCAAGCTGTTATGATGCAGCTTTATCCTGAAATTTATTCTTGTATAGGTTGTAACGCTTGTACCAAGGCTTGTCCTCAACAAATTAAGGTAATGCAATATATCGCTTACGCGCAAAGAGGGGATTTTGAAGCTTGCGCAGAAGAATCCTTTGACTGCGTAATGTGCGGTATTTGCTCTTCACGTTGTCCTGCAGGTATATCTCATCCTCAGGTTGCTTTACTTGCAAGACGTATTAACGGTAAATATCTTGCTCCCAAGTCAGAGCATCTTGAAGATAGAGTTAAGGAAATAAACGACGGCACTTTCGTTGAGCTTATTGAAGCTTTAATGAATAAGCCTATTGAAGAGCTTAAAGAGCTTTATAATCACAGAGAAATCGAGAAGTAGGAGGTAATAGAAGATGTATAACTATACGCAAGAACAACTCGATTCAATGAAGAAGGTAGAAGCGTCAAGAGAACAAAGAGTTGGCGCAGAGCTTCGCCGTATGACTGCTGAAGAAAAACAAACTCTTCTTCAAAATTTTCACCCCGACTATATTGAAAGCGCTTACGAAACCTTACAAGTTGGTGTAAATAAAGGGGATAAGGTGCTTCACGAGCTTGCAGGCTTACTTCAAGGTAAGTCAAGAGTTCTAGATATGAATATCAATCTTGAAGAGGTTGCTTACGACGTAGACGTGCTGGTTATCGGTGGCGGTGGGGCAGGTTGCTCTGCTGCAATTGAAGCAGATAATAAGGGAGCCAACGTTTTAGTAGTTACCAAGCTTCGCGTGGGTGACGCTAATACTATGATGGCGGAAGGTGGCATTCAAGCGGCAGATAAGCCCAACGATTCACCTGCTATTCACTACATAGACGCTTTAGGTGGCGGACACTACGCTAATAAGCCTGAGCTTTTATCTAAGCTTGTTTGTGAAGCTCCCGAAGCAATACAGTGGCTTAACGACTTAGGCGTTATGTTCGATAAGGCTGAAGACGGCACTATGATAACCACTCACGGTGGCGGAACTTCAAGAAAGCGTATGCACGCTTGTAGGGACTATTCCGGCGCAGAAATCATGAGAGTTCTTCGTGACGAGGTTGCAAACAGAAATATTCCCGTTATAGACTTTGCTCCCGCAATAGAGCTTATTAAAGACGACGAAGGCAAGGTTGCCGGCGCAGTTTTAATGAACTTAGAAACGGGCGAAATCTTAATTGCTAAAGCAAAAACGGTTATTATTGCAACCGGTGGTGCAGGAAGACTTCACTATCAAGGATTCCCCACCTCTAACCACTACGGCGCAACTGCAGACGGCTTAGTTATTGCTTATAGGGCAGGGGCTAAATTGCTTTATGCAGATACGTTACAGTATCACCCCACGGGCGCAGCGTTTCCCACTCAAATCTTTGGCGCGTTAGTTACCGAAAAGGTTCGTTCTTTGGGCGCACAGCTAGTTAATAAAGAGGGTGTTGCTTTTATGAACCCCCTAGAAACGCGTGACGTATCTGCTTCCTCTATTATAAGGGAATGCAAGGAACGCGGTAACGGTATTAAAACTACGGACGGCGAAGGTATTTGGTTAGATACCCCCATGATAGAAATTATCGGTGGTGAAGGTACTATAGAAAAAAGAATTCCCGCTATGATGAGAATGTTTGGTAAGTACGGTATAGATATTAGAAAAGAACCCATTTTAATCTATCCCACTTTACACTATCAAAACGGCGGTATAGAAATTTCTGCAAACGGTATGACTAACGTAGAAAATCTTTACGTTGCAGGCGAAGCCGTTGGCGGTATTCACGGTAGAAACAGGCTTATGGGTAACAGCTTGTTGGATATTATCGTATTTGGTAGAAACGCGGGTAAGGAAGCAGGTGAAAAATGCAAAACCGTTAAGGTTGGCAAGCTTTCATTAAATCACGTAAACGACTTTGCAAAAGAGCTTAAAGATGCAGGTCTTAACCCCACCGAGCTTTCACCCAGAATTTTACCCGATTATACGAAAAAAGAAGGTTAATAAAGGTATATAAAAATGAATAATTTACTTGCTTTTAGTGATATTCTTCAGATTAGCGGGGTTACGGCTGTAATATTTTCTGCATTCTTAATTGCAACCTTAGGCTATTTACTTGGTAAAATAACTATAAAAGGTGTAAATTTAGGTACTGCAGGCGTATTCCTAGTTGCAATTTTAGCAGGCGTCGTATTTGCTATTCCCGCTTTAGTTGAAGTTGACTTTTTAAATAATTTTTATCTTTTAAGCGATAAGGAAAAAATAGCAGAGCTTTCCTTAAAATATATTACGGATAAGCAAATGCTTAAGGTTATTGGTAACAGCACTTCTAATATGGAAGTGTACGGAACTATTGCAGATATAGGTCTTATACTTTTCGTAACCTCAGTTGGCTTTATTGCCGGCCCAAGCTTCTTTAAAAACTTACGCGCAAACGCAAAGAGCTACGTAACGCTGGGTATTATTATAATTTTATCGGGCGTATTAGTTGCAGTAGTATTTGCATTACTTCCCGGTATCGGCGCAGAATATTCAATTGGCGTTTTATCCGGCGCGCTAACTTCAACTCCTGCGTTCTCTGCAGCAAAAGAGGTAGCTTCAGATGAAGCTTTAGTTGCTCTAGGTCACGCAGTTGCTTATCCCTTTGGTGTAGTTGGCGTAGTTTTATTCGTTCAACTCATGCCTAAATTTTTAAAGGCAAACCGTGAAGAAGAAATTGCAAAAATGCAAAGCATTAACACGGGCGCTAAAAGGGTTGAACAAGAAGAAAAGCTTCTTGAAATAGACGAGTTTGGACTTGCAGTATTTGGCGTAGCAGTAGTTTTAGGTTTAATCTTAGGTAAGCTTACCTTAACTATTTCCGGTTTAAAATTTAGCCTTGGTTCAACCGGCGGGCCTTTAATTATGGCTTTAATTTTAGGTCATTTTGGAAGAGTTGGAAAAATCAGTTTAAAAATTCCAGAAAAAACTTTAAAAGTTTTCCGTGAATTTGGGCTTGTTTTATTCCTTA
>JAZSMG010000179.1:0-15714 GCA_045535775.1 Christensenellaceae bacterium
TGCGGAACAAAAGAATCAGCTTCTGCTTTTTTAACTCTTGCTCTTTCAAGAAACTCTGCTTTTTCTTTTTCCCTTTGTTTATCCATACACGAACCAATGCAAGATTCAACAAAGCACCCCGAACAACAAGAAAAAATAACAAAAGTTAAAAACAAAGTTAAAATTTTAAACACCGTTGATTTTTTCATAATTTCCTCCTCTTTTTAATTTTATGCCACTATTTTATCATAAGTATAGCTATATGTCAATAGCAATTTTTTAAAAAAATTGGTAATTTAAAGAGATTATTTGACTGCGCATTCGCTCCGCTTAGAATGACAGGCATTACCAATGAAATCCACCTAATGGTGGGTGAAATCTTGCTGAACGCAATATATTCTATCGTTTGCTAGCGCAAACTCCAGAATGACAGATATTTGTTTTTGTCACTTATGAACAAGCAACGCGAAGTGATAGAGTCTAAGAACTAACATAATGATATTACTAAAACTCCAGAATGACAAGAAAATTAATATTGTAAAAAAATTTTTTAAAAAATATTCAAAATTTCATTTGAAAACTGTTGACATTCAGTTGAATGCGTGATATAATCATATTGACGATTACAAAAACGAGGCTTTTAAAAGCCAACTTGAAGGAGGCGTTATGCAACTGTATCCCGGAACTACTGTGCAAAAGAAGAACGGCGTAAGCGGAAAGCAATTTTTAAGCGGACTGTTTATGGGAAGCGGTGGAATAGTTATGCAACAGCTTAACGAGCTTACAGGATTAAAAACCCCAACCGTTCAAAACTGGGTTTCACGCGGGTTCATGCCCCACCCGGTAAACAAAAGGTATTCTAAAGATGCAACAGCGCGTATATTTATTATTAACGCGTTAAGAAACACAATGACTTTGGAAGACATTAAAAAACTGCTTATCTTCGTTAACGGTAACCCCGAAAACCGCGCAGACGATATTATTCCCGAAGGCAAGCTATACGGCTACTTTTGTGAAATAATAGAAGATGAAAGATTTTCTTTTAAGCGCGTTAACGAGCTTATAGACCAACTTTTAACCACTTATGAAGAAAAGCTTCAGCACGCTAAGGAGCGCTTAAAAACGGCGTTAGAGGTTATTTGTATTAACTACTTAGCAAACGATCTTTTAACCCGTTCTAAGTGCGTTATGGAAAAAATTGAAGAAAAAAACATCTTCGGCGAACAATTATAAAATGGAAGGAAAGAGATTTGGAAATTTTAGCAAGAAAGAAAAAAGGACTTGGGCTTTTATACACCTTTACCCTATTAATGGGATTAATTCTTTTTTCCTTAAGCTTATTAGAATCTAATAATAAAAACGGTGTGTTACTCCTGTTCCTATCTATAGCGGCTTTGGTTTTGATAGTAGTCTCTGCCGTGATAGTCACACAGTACCTACTCACCCCAAATAACGCAATTTTATATAATGAAAGCGAAAACGCGCTTTACGTTAATAGGAACGCAAGAATCTATATAAATGAAATAATAGACCTTTCTTACACTCGCGCAACGGCAAGAGGTATTCAATATAAATGGGGTACGGTAACTATTATTACTAACGAAAGGCGTTACGTTGTTAGATACGTTGCAAATTGTGAAGCCGTTTGCAAAAAATTAATCGATTTAAAATATACTAGGGGCTAAAAAACACCCCTATAAGTCGATTAACGGCAATTTGTTAAAAATTTATTAAACCAAAATCAAAAAAATAAACCACTAAAAAAGGAGGTATATACATAATGGAATTTTGGGAAGCAATGGATTTAGCGCAAAAGATTTATTTTTGCGTTGGTCTTGGAGCATCTATCTTTTTAGTGCTTCAAATCATTACCCTACTTTTCGGCATAGGTGAAACGGGCGAAGCAGAGGTTGACCTTTCAGGCGACGGCGAAGCGGACGCAACGGTTGACCTAGCAGACGGTTTTAACCTGTTTACCTTAAGAGGTATGGTTGCATTCTTTGCAATTGGCGGTTGGACGGGGCTTGCCCTTTCCGATATTAGCATTTGGGTTTCCGTTATCGGCGCGTTAGTTGCAGGTTCTTTAGCGTTAGTTGCTATGGCGTTTTTAATGCGCGCTATTATGCACTTGCGTTCAAGCGGTAACATAGATAACACCAAGGCAGTTGGCAAGATTGCAGACGTATACCTAACTATCCCCGCAAAAGGTAACGGCATGGGTAAGATTAACCTAACCTTAGAAGAGCGCTTCGTTGAGCTAAACGCAATTCAAGAAGGAAATAGCCCCATTACCACAGGTGCAAAGGTAAAAGTAACGGCTATCGTTGGCGATACCTTAGTAGTAGAACAAATTTAAAATTTAAAGTTAAAAAATTAAATTAAACAACGAGTAAATTAAGGAGTTAAAAAAATGAAAAATTTAAGCTTATTATTAGCAGGCGAAGCAGTAGTTCCAATCGTAATAGTAGTAGTTTTAATACTATTTATGTTGGTTTTACTAATTGCAACCAGAATTAAAAGATGTCCTTCAGATAAGATTATGGTTGTTTACGGTAAAGTTAGCAGAGCAAAAGACGGCACACACCGTTCTGCAAAATGCGTACACGGCGGTACGGAATTTATCGTTCCCCTATTCCAATCATACGCATTCCTAGACCTTACCCCCATATCTATTTCAGTAGACTTAAAGAGCGCTCTTTCACGCCAAAACATTCGTATTGACGTACCTTCTATATTCACGGTTGGTATTTCTACCGAACAAGGCGTAATGCAAAATGCAGCAGAACGCTTACTTGGCTTAAAGCTTGCCCAAATCCAAGAGCTTGCAAAGGATATTATCTTCGGTCAGCTTCGTTTAGTTATTGCTACCATGGATATTGAAGAAATCAATACGGACAGAGATAAATTCCTAGAAGCAGTTTCTAGAAACGTAGAAGGCGAATTAAAGAAAATAGGTTTAAGACTTATAAACGTTAACGTAACCGACATTAGCGACGAATCAGGCTATATAGTTGCGTTAGGTAGAGAAGCAGCTGCAAAGGCTATTAACGACGCAAGAATTTCCGTTGCGGAAGAAGACCGTAAGGGTGCTATTGGTGAAGCGAACGCTAAAATGGACCAACGTATTAACGTTGCAAACGCAGACTCACAGGCTATCAAGGGTGAAAACCAAGCTAAGATGGAAATTGCGGACTCTCAAGCGCTATTACGTCAACGCCAAGCAGAAGCTGAACAGGTTGCGCTATCTGCAGAAAAGATTAACTCTGCAAAGGCTCTAGCTGCAGGTTACGAAGCAGAACGTCAGGCAGAAATCGTAAGAGCAGAACGTGAAAAGGCAACCCAAGAAGCAGACGTTATCGTTAAAACTGAAATCGAAAAGAAGAAAATCGAGCTTGAAGCGGAAGCTGAAGCAGAAAAGATTAGACGCCAAGCACAAGGTGAAGCAGACGCTATTTACGCAAAGATGGAAGCGCAAGCGCGCGGTGTAAGAGCCGTTCTTACCGCTCAGGCAGACGGTCTTGCTCAAGTTGTTCAAGCCGCTGGCGGTGATCCTAACGAAGCTGCAAGACTTATGATTGCAGATAAGATTGAAACCTTAGTAGCAACTCAGGTTGAAGCAATTAAGAATATTAAGATAGACAAGGTAACCGTTTGGGATGGCGCAGGCAATTCTAAAGACGGCAAAACCGCAACCGCAGGCTTTCTTTCAGGTATGATGCAATCACTTCCCCCTATGAGCGATTTATTCGCAATGACGGGCTTAAATCTTCCCGAAATCGTTCAACCTAAGAAGATTGAAGAAGAAAAACCCGAAGGCGACAAGAAAGCCTAATAATTAAAGGCTAACACCTATCTTTTTTAACAAAGCTCCCTAAAGGCCAAGCGCTTTTAGGGAGCTTTTGTTTGCTTTTACATTTTTTGCCCTTAATAAAAAAGTTGACAATTTTTGCATTTTAATATATTATATAAGCAGTTTAATTAAGGAAGTAAAATATGGATTCTAAAAAAGTGTTTTTTATATTACTACCAGGTTTTATAATGGTTGCCTTTTGCCTGTGCTGGCTTTTTGGCGTAATTGCCCTATTTGACTGGGAAGTAGACTTTCTTTGGTCTGAATGCGAATACGGTTATAACTTTACCGCTTGGGCTGCAAGATGGCTTAAAAACTACGACCACGGCTTTTTTAGCGCGATAACCGTTGGACTTATACAAATTATATTAATAGTTTTCGCCGCAATATTTGATACTTTAGTTATTTACGTGCTATTTTACGGCGTAGGAACTATTATATACGCGCTATTACAGCTCGTGCTTATGTTAGGTATTCTTTTTGCGCTACCCTTAGGTTGCTTTATTTGGTCTATTATCAACTTACGCCGTAGCGATTCTGAATACTCTTGGGTTTGCGTTCTATCGCTTATTTTAACGATAATTGCAATAGGCACGCATTTAGTATTTTTAATCCCTGCCCTTCAGCACGGATTTTAAACCGCTCCACACCCCACAACCACCTTTTTTGGTGGTTGTTTTTTTTGTAAATAAAAAGATACTATTAACGTAATAAATAGCTTTTGCAATACGTAGCAAGTATAAAAGCGGACTCGCTTTTTTAAAAAACGAATCCGCCTTTTTGTTAGTTATTGTTTATTAAATATTTGAAGTGCTTCACACCAGTAATAGCCACGGTATCTAAACGGGTTTACGTCACCAATATAAAAGTCTTCTACATGGGGAAAGACTCCAAAAGGTCTCAAAACCTGTCAAAAACGGGGGTTACAATACCTTAAAATCTCACTTTTTTATCGTAAATCTTCTCAAAAGCATATTTTAAACAATTTCAATTTGCCAAAAAATTCTTTTGCACTTGATATACGGCTCGCCCATTTCCGAGTCGTAATCACAACCGTCAATCCAACCTGCAAAGCCACCTGTAACGGTAAAGGTAAAACCGTCTTCGTTTTTTATAATTCCGTAAGTCATTCTGATTTGATTTCCTTTCGATATGTTGAGCGTACCGCTTAAAGGGAGAAACATCTGTTACTCTGTCAAGTCGGAAATTCTTCCTATATAAGCTAAGGTCTCGTTCGGGATGCGGATAAGTCCATCGCTTGAATATTTATTGAAATAATTTTCCAAATCCTCGCAATAGCGGTGAAATCTCGGGTCATCGGGAGTCAGGGCGTGAGATGCGGAGAACGTCCTGCCTAAGAAATGCTCGAGGTTCTCGGCGAGATCGTTTTCATAGCAGAGCCTCTCAAGCCTTCCGCCGAAGAAGCGGTATATCGCCCTCTCGCGTATTTCCCAGTCGCAATCATACTCGTCCTTTATCGCTCGGTAGCGTGAAACGATCTTCTGTCGGTCGATTTCAATGGGGATACCGGGCTTCTTGCGGTTATAGGCCAGCAGTACGTAGCCGCTGCTTTTTCCCACTCGTATGCATTCTTTTTTGAACTTATCCGCGTCAATCCAGTGAAACGCCTGAGCACAGCTGATAAAATCGAAGCTTCCTTCCGTGAGTCCCGTGCATTCCGCGGTTCCGTCGACCACCGTCAGGTTGGGATAGAATGCGAGATTTTTCTCGCATTCTGCTCTCATGCTTGGGTTTGGCTCCAGGGCGTAAACCCTGCACACCAGCTTCAACAAATGCTCGGTAAACTTTCCCGTTCCCGCCCCTGCGTCCAAGCATACCGAGTCACCTCGAAGGATGCCTTTACGAGTAAGGTGGGTGAATAGCTCCTCTGAATAGGTGGGGCGGTAGGCAGTGTAGGCGGTAGCCTTTTTTGAGAATATGTCAAGATAGATATCCTTCATTCGTTCTCCTCCCGGGAAATAAGCTGCGTTGAGTTGTTCCAGAGGTTCAGAAACGTGGTGAGCCCCTCCTGTGCTATTGGGCTCGACATATCTGCGAGGTAAAAGTTAGCATTCGTCAGGTGGTCGGGCTTACCCTTTTCGTTATATGTGATGGGGCGGTAAAGCACGAAATTGTCGATGATCACAATTGCGGTCTGCCTGATCGCCTCGTATTTGCGACACGTCGCGCTCGGATCGATCCCCGCGCCCGTCAGCATTGCCACCGCCTGGATGGTGTGAAATTTTAGGCTCTCGTAGAAGATAACGTTGTCCTGAGACATATCGCGAATGAGCTTGTCTGAAGCCTCGTTGAGAAACAGGCACTTAAAGTCAAGGGCTCCCGAGCTTATTCTCTTCGCAAGGGCATCGAGCAAGCCTTTGTTCTGTTGGTCGAAGAGCTTACGGTTTTTTCTCCCCAGCACGTACAGGCGATGCCGCGCAGATTCAAGGGCGAATCGGTAGAGCGTATCGGTCTCGAAGCCCGCGGGAAAAGCAACCAGCTCCGTCCTCATTCCGCTGATGCCGAGGCGGTTCTGTAAAAGGTCGCTCATATCGTGGATGGATAGCTCCTCCTCATCCGAGCCGCGGTAAATGTCCGAGATGCTTTTGTAAAAATCCGACCAATACAGTCCGACCCTCTCGGTCAAACGCTCCGTACTCTCGCTTTGCTCGGTGCTTCGGTTGATCTCAGTGATCATATCTGTAAAGTCGCCGCGGCAGAACGAGGTGGTCTGCACATGCTCAAAGGGCGTGTTCACAAGCTCGTTGGGCTGTATTCCGTCAAATAAAAGAACCCAGACGTCGCACGTCCCCTTACCCTCAGTGTAGAACAGACCGAATTCAAAGAGTAACCACGGGTTTCGCAGATTCTCTCGGGTGAGAAAGAACATGGCTTGATCGCATTTTTCTCGGGCGCGGAGTATCTCGGTGAAAAACGGAGCTCCGTGCTTGATCATCGAGGATATCCAAAATAGGTCCTCTCGGCCGAACACCCTCTCCATAAAGAGCTTGACGCTCTCGGCAATTCGTCGGCTTTTGTCCTTCGACCAACTTAAAAAAATCATTTTGCACTCCTTCTATTTTCAATCTACATTCGTACTTGAATTGCTCGTTAATTTGACAGCATTTGCCTTGTCGTCAAGCCATGTCAGCTGCTCGGGAGTAGCTCCCTTGATAGAGAAGCAAAGGGGGCCTACGTCCTTAGCCTGAATGACCAGTATGTTTTCATCTTCAAGCGATATATGCACCACCGCTTTGTATGGAAGATCGAAATGATATATTTTTCCAAAATGGCAGAAGGCGGTGTGAATCCCCTTGGCTTCAAAGTAAACGCGCGTCTCGCACACTTCCTGCTTCAAGCCCTCTCCATAGTGCATAAAGGCACAAAACATTTGCTCGTAAGGAATTCCGCTGACAGCTTCGTATTCCGCTAATTTTGCTTGCGCCTTAGGGTTCTCAAAGCTGAAGGGCTTTGACTTCTTTTGCACCAGCATCCAGATGAAATAGAAGAGGATAGCCCAAACCATTCCCATACCGAAGGAAAGCAACGCCAGCCACCATGAGTAGCCCTCGCTCGCACCGAATGAGAGGAAGAACAGAAGCCCGAATAGCACACCGCCACATAGGCATATCAGGAAAAATACCTTCTTAAACCCTTTATCCATTAATTTAGCTCCTTAAAAATAGTCTTTGAAACGACACTCTCGACGTGTCCTGTTATGGGGAAATATTCTACCGTGCAGTTACCCCACGCATTATAATTATAAAATATAATTAGCGAATTGTCAAGGGCTTTTAAAAAATCAATATATTTATGACAAGAAAAATAAAAAAACTGTTCTATAACGCGATTAACGTGGGTTTTTAAAGATTTTAAGCAGTAAATACCTACAAGGCTGCTGCTAAAGCCTTTTTTATTATCCACCGGCATAGCCGGTGGTTTTGTTTGCATAAAAAAAGTCGCGATATAGAGCGATTATCACGACTTTCAATTGCTTTGCTTAATTTATTTTTACTTTTGAACAGAGAAGGAATAAGTAGTCTTTCTTCTAAAGGTTTCACCCGCTTTTAAAATTGCGCTGGGGAATGAAGGTTGATTAACTGCATTGGGAAAACCTTGCGTTTCTAAGCATAAAGCGGCACGCTTATAGTGTATTCTTCCACCCTTGCCTATTTCGTTATTAAGGAAGTTACCGGAATAAAATTGCATTCCTAAATTATCCGTTAAAACGTCCATTTTAATTGCAGTGTCTGCAGAATAAAGGGTTGCAACCTTTTCGTATATGCCGTAGTTTTTAAGAACGTAGTTATGATCGTATCCACCGCCAAACTTTAACTGCTTATGGGGAAAATCTATGTATTCGCCAACTCTTTCGCCCTTTCTAAAATCAAATGGTGTGTCTTCAACCACCATTAACTCGCCGGTGGGAATAAGATTTTTATCAACGGGTACTATGTAATCGGCGTTTATAACCAAATTATGATTTAAAACGGTATCTTCTAAAGATAGGTTAAAATAAGAGTGGTTGGTTAAACTTACGGGGGTATCCTTATCGCAGGTGCATTCGTATTCCATACTAATTGCGCCACCCTTTAAAGAGTAGGTAACCTTAATGCTTAAGTTGCCGGGATATCCCTCTTCCCCGTCTGTGCTTACCGCAGTTAAAACTAGATTTTCGCCAACTATTTCCGCGTCGTATAGCTTACGGTCAAATCCGCATTCACCGCCGTGCAAGCTATTCTTGCCGTCGTTTGCAAATAGCTTATAGGTGTTGCCGTTAAGGGTAAACTTAGAATCCTTAATTCTGTTGCCCACGCGCCCTATAAACGCGCCTAAATAACCGCCGTTGGTTTCGTAGCCGATAGCCTTATCGTAGCCTAACACCACGTCGCGCTTAACGCCCTCTTTATCTGCAACGAATAAAGACTGAATTATACAGCCGTAATTTAGAATATGTGCCTCTATAACACCGTTATCAAGTATAAACTCCGTAATTTCGCTTCCGTTAGAAAGCTTATCGAATACCTTTTGTGTAATCATTGTTTTATTCCCTCTTTTTGTTTATTAAGTTACGTTTTTTCTTATACGTAGGTTGTTTTTTAAAGCCAAAAGATTAATAAACCTCTTTGCTGTTAATATATGCGTTAAAAGCGCAAATCACGCTAACCAAGCTATCTGCAAGAACCGCCCACCAAAGCTGTGCAACGCCGAGTAGTGCAAGCGCGGTTATAATAGCCTTTACACCAACACCTAAAATTAAGTTAATCTTTTGAATTTTAACAGTTCTCTTTGCAAGCTTAATCGCATAAGGCAAATATGCTATTTCATTAGACGCTAAGCATACGTCGCCAACGTAGCCCTCTTCTTCACAGTTAAAGCATACAGAAACACCCTTTTCGTTGTCTACCCTTTCATTTGCAGAAGCGGTTGTTGCAACTATTGTGTTTTCAACCAAGTTTTCTTTAATTACCGCGTATTTTTCATCAGCGGTTGCTCTTGAATAATATTCGCCAACGTTTAATTGCTTACATACCTCTAGCGCGCTTTCATCAGATAGATTACATGCAACGGATATATTTTTAATTCCGCTATCCTTAAGTTCCCTAACGGCACCTTGAGCATCCTCCTTTAACTCACCGTTTTCTTCCGTTAGTGCGCCTTCATAATCTAAGAAAAGCTTGCTTCCCTTTGCTAAGTTTTCAATTGAAGCATAGGCAGAAAAACCTAGCTTGCGCTTTCTTCCCAAGGCAAGGGCAGAAAGTAAATTGATCTCTGATGCAAAAAGATAGAAGCTCATACCCGATACGGTTGCAAATATTACCGCTCTGTAACCCCAATCAAACAAGGCAGTCTTGTAAGATTGGTAAAAAATGGGGGGGATGAATGCTACCAGTAATGAAAACACAAACACTCCCAAGCAAATTAGTTGTGAATGCTTTTGAATTTTATTCGCAATGGGTGAGGTGGTTTTGAAGGCTTCGCTAACGTATTTATTGTATTTGCCAAACCTGCAATCCACACCAATAGCAGTAACCTCTATTTGTGCTTCACCTAAAAGCTTTTCACCGGCATAGACCGCATCACCAAGCTTAGCTTCACGCTTTTCGCCCTTAAAATTCTCTATCTCGCAATCGTTTTGTAAAACACCGTCAAAGGGTGAAACGTTACCGCTTGAAAGAATAACGGTTTTTCCCACGGTGATTTGGGCAGAGCTTACGTTCTTTACGCCGTCACCCTCAATAACGGTTAACTTTTGCTCTTGCTTCGCAAAAGCGGGATTTTTTTCTATTTCCTCACGAATAACCTTTCTGGCAAAGGCAACAACGGAATATAAAAGCAAAGCAACTACTGCAAAACTGGTGTACCCCAATAAAATACTCGCAAAGAAGGCCAACGTAATTATAAGTTCTTCACTAATAAATTGCTTTTTTAAAATTTTTACAAAGGCTTCGTAAAGTGCATCGTAACCGGCAATTGCAAATGCTATTGCAAGAAAGATATACTGCGTCATTTCGGTAAAGAATAGCGCAACCACGTAAGCGGTTATTGCAACGCCAAGCTCAATTATTCTTTGAACGCGTTCACTAAGACCGCCCGTTTTTTTCTTCTTTTTCTCTTTAACGTCCTCTACACTTTCCTCTTCTTCGGCTTCCACCTCGGTGGGAATTTGCTCTTCTTCGTCAGCAGTCTCCTTTTCTTCCGGCTCATCCTTTCTGTCAAAATCAATAGAAGCACCGCATTCAGCACAAATACGCATAACCTCAGTGAACACGTCGTAATCACTTGCCCACTCGTCTATAGTGTATTCAAGAATGCTTTCCTCTTCCTTTACGTTTACAGATATAACGCCGTTTATTTTTGCTATAGAACGCTCCAACAAGCCGGCATTTTTTAGCGTTTCAAGATAAAAAACTATCTTTCTGTTTTCTTCCATTTTACCATCCTCAATAGATTACTTAGTAAAATATCTAAGTTAGAATATTAGATATTGTAACATTAAAATAAGATTATGTCAAAATATTTTTATGCTAATTTTGCGTTAATTACAATCTTTTAATTAAAAATTATTCCTAAAGCACTTTTACTAAGGCTTTATTTTTAAGTATTTAAGCTATAAAAAAAGCCTGTTTTTTTGCGTTTTTTTATTTGATTTAACCGTGTTTACACCTCGTTAATCGACCTATAGCGGGGTTTTAGTAAAATACCGTGAGCAAGCGCCCACGGTAAAAAACTAAATTTCTTCTATTACTTTAACAACCTTCTTAAGGTAATCGCCTTCAAACAATTCAATAAGACCGCTATCCTCTTGCTTAGCAAGTTCGGGATCTATGGGTAAAACGTCAAAGCAGTTAATACCTAAGCGCTTAGCTTCAGATTCCACCCTACTTTCACCAAAAATATAATGCTTACTGTTACAATTTGAACAAATAAAATAAGACATATTTTCAACTAACGCAAGTACCTTAACGTTTAAAAGGCCTGCCATTTTTACCGCCTTTTCAACTACCATAGAAACTAAATCCTGTGGGGTTGTTACAACAACTATTCCGTCTAAAGGTAAAGACTGGAATACCGTTAGTGGTACGTCACCCGTTCCGGGGGGCATATCAACGAACATATAGTCAACTTCGTTCCAGCTAACCTCTTCAAAGAATTGCTTAACTGCGCCTGCTAAAACGGGACCACGCCAAACTACCGGTGACGTTTCATCCTCCAACAACAGGTTAATACTCATAACCTCTATTCCCGTTTTGGTCATTACCGGGAATAAAAACTCTTCATCTGCTTGCGCCTTTTGGGTAAGCCCAAACGCCTTTGGGATTGAAGGGCCGGTTATATCTGCATCTAATACAGCCGTTTTATAACCCAGCCTATTCATTAAAACGGCAAGCATAGAGGTTACTGATGATTTACCAACACCACCCTTACCGCTTACAACGCCAATAACCTTTTTTATTTTTGAATAACGGTTAGGCGTGCATTTGGGAATTTGATTTTGCCTACTAGAGCAGTCCGTGCTTTGGCAGTTACTGCAATCGTGATTACATCCTTCGCTCATTTTTATACTCCTAAATACTGTTAATCGCGCTATAGGGGCATTTTTTTACAAAAATTACCTTGCGTGAGTTTTATTTTTAGTTTTTTAAAAACCTTTTATATTGTATCACAAGCCGTGCTTTTTTGCAAGGAATGAAGGAGTAAAAGTTGCAATTTAATTAACTTTTCCTTTTATTGCGTTTTTAGAGTGTTTTTCAAAAAAAGAAGCAACACCCTTTTGCACCTTATCATGCTTACCCAAAAAGGAAGCACCCATACTTATTTTTTGATATTGAATAAGCTTTTGCTTAAGCAAATCGTTTTCTTTTTTAGATTTTTCATAAATGCTGTTAATTAAATCTTCTATTTCCCTTTCCAACTTAATTCTTTGTTCCTTTTCTCTTTTATCAACGTAAGGATTAAAGCATTTGCCAAATTCCTTCTTTTGCAAAAGTATTTCCCTTAAAACGGCACCGCGTTCTTTTTTTAACATATTGCAATATTTATTTTGGTAGCGCATTGCAAGTCTTTCATCTCCCCCGGCAACCTTTAAAAAGGCGGAACGCATAGACGTCGTTTCACCCCTTGCTATTAAAATTTTTCTTAAAATATCCTCTTCCTCTTCTTCGGTAAAGGGTAAAATTTTCTTTGCACTGAGTCCTGCAACCTCTTTCTTTTTTAAGCGCGAATAATAGATATTTCTAACACTTCCGGCAGAAAGCGAATATTTTTTTGCAATCAAATTAAAAATTTCAACAAGTGGAACACCATCCTTTTTAGCCTCCAGCGCACACGCAAATAACTCCTCTATTTGTTTTTCACTAAGCTTATGCATAAAAACCTCCCTTTTGATTATCAATTACACGTTACCGTTACGTTATAGTGCGGTAAATCAATTATTCCCCAAAAGGCAATATTTAATCATAAATATGCAATTTTTTTCATAATGTTTATGGGATAATTTTATGCGCTACTATATTATTTCAAAAAAAACCTGCAACGTAAAAGTAAACGGATGCTTTTTAGGTAAGGCCGATTGTACTCCATCTTTTTTTAACGCAGAAGAAGGTGCTTTATTAGAGCTTTATCCTTTAGATAATGCTTTTAGTCCAATCACCGCAACCCTTTTTAGTAATTGCAATAATTATAACGGTATAACCGCTTACGAATATAACGGCGGATATATTTTACTGCCTTTTTTTGAATTAAAAGCTAATTACACCTATAAACTTTTATTTAATGAAGAGTTTGAATTTGGGAACGTATGCGTATTTTTAGATGGGCAAATTAAACTGTTTATTAACGCAAAAGAGGGAAGTAATTTGTTTTATTTACCCTTTTTACCAAGCAAGATTACCGCCAAGCAAAAAAAGAATATTTTGTTTTTAACGTTAACTAACCGCACCCAAAAAGAGTGCATGATTTTTAACTTAAACAAAGTGCCAACCCTTATACTTACAAACCCTATACAAGAGGCGACGTTTAACGATGCTTCATTTACCTTAGTGCGTAAAGTAAACTTTTTGCGTTCTTCATTTATTAAATGCGAGTATGATTATAACGGTATAATTTTAAACAAAAATTTTATAAAAAGTAGGGCTATAAGCGCGTTATCGCCACTTTTAACTCCTTTTGCATTTTTAGAAGAGTTGTTAGAAAAATTGCCGATTGAAGAGTTTTTAGATAGTTCACTTCAACCGCATAAGCAAATGATTTTTGAATTTTTCGGCAACTTTTCCACCTTTATTCCCTTAATTAAAAATGAACGGCCCGGTGCTATTTTGCTATACAAAAAGCGTGCAAAAGAAATCTGCTTTATGCAAAACAACGGCTTAATTAGTGATTTTTATTTTATATAAAACAAACTAAATTAACCCTTTTCTGTACTTACGTAAAAAATAGTAAAAGCTAGAATCGTTTCCACCGAATAAAGATATTGCGATTTTTGCTGAAAACTTTTTTTCATTATAACCAATAATAGCATCTAACTGATTTTGCGTTAATATCTTTTTAGGTCTACCAAACTTAACACCCCTTTCTTTTGCAATTCTAATACCCTCTTTTTGTCTTTCCTTTATATTCACCCTTTCATTTTCCGCCACAAAAGAAAGAACCTGTAGTACAACGTCCGCAATAAATTTTTTAATAAGAGAATTTTCCACTCTTGTATCTAACAACGGCATATCTAGCACCAAAATATCAGCCCCGATATCAACGGTAATTCTTCTCCATTCGTTGGTAATCATAAGATAATTTCGCCCCAACCTATCTATTGATTTAATAACCAACAAATCCCCTTTTTTAATTTTTTTAATTAGTTTTAAGTAGTTATCCCGTATAAAATCCTTTCCACTTTTTTTATCGCAATAAATTCTATTTTTTGCAATCCCAAAGTTTTCAAACTCTTCTATTTGTCTTGTTAAGTTTTGATCTGCTGATGAAACCCTTGCATAACCGTATATCATATTATTTTTTATCCTCTTTATATATTTTTTTTATTAAAAAGCCCCTCTATAGGTCGATTATCTAATATTTCACAATAAAAAATGCACCTTGAAAGATCAAACAGTCTTGGTGCATTTTTGTTGTTTTTTACTTTTTACAAAACCAAACCTTGTGGTAATTTTTACTTTAAAAACTTTCTAAGTAGCTTTTCGTTTGACTTGGTGTACGGTTGATATCTCATTGGTAAATCTAACCAAGTTGCCTTATTTACTATTGACTTTGTATGAGAAAAAGCATCAAACCCTCTTTTACCGTGATATGCGCCCATACCGCTTTCGCCAACACCGCCAAACCCCATTTCGCTTGTTGCAAGGTGAATAATAACGTCGTTTACGCACCCCCCGCCAAAGTTTACAAAGTTAAGCGCGCTATCTATATGCTCTTTATCTTCAGAGAAAATATAAAGAGCAAGCGGATGAGCCTTTTGCTTTAAATCATTTATCATACCGTTAAAATCATCAAAGGTAATAATCGGTAAAATTGGCCCAAAAATTTCCTCTTGCATAACGGCATCATCAAAGGTAACGTTATTCATAACGGTGGGGGCAATTTGCAAGCTTTCACTATTATAATTACCGCCAACAACAACCTTATTATTATCTATTAAACCCAAAAGTCTTTCGAAGTGCTTCTGATTTATAATCTTACCGTAATTGCAGTTTTTTAAGGGATCTTCACCGTATTGCGCCTTAATTTCTTCTTTAATAGCCTGCACGAGATTTTCTTTAATAGAGGAATGACACAAAATATAATCAGGCGCAACGCAGGTTTGACCACAGTTTAAAAGCTTGCCGAACACAATTCTCTTTGCAGTAAGCTTGATTTTTGCACTTTCATCAACGATACACGGGCTTTTACCACCAAGTTCAAGCACGGCAGGGGTTAAATGCTCTGCGCAATTTCTTAAAACCTCTTTACCCACCGCTTGACTACCGGTAAAGAACACCATATCGAATTTTTGCTTTAAAAGAAACTGATTTTCTGCCCTACCGCCCGTTACAACGGCAACGTAATCCTCTTCAAACACACTTTCTATTAACTGCTTAACTAACGCGCTTGTATTTGGCGAATAAGCACTTGGCTTAATTATTGCGGTGTTACCTGCAGCCAACGCATTACATAGCGGTGATAGTGTTAGCAAAAACGGATAATTCCAAGGGCTCATTATAAGGGTGTTTCCGTAAGGCGAAGGCAAAATGAAACTCTTAGATTTAAACTGAGCCAAAGGCGTTCTAACTCTTCTGGGCTTGCAAAAATTATTAAGATCCTTAATCATATAGCTAACTTCAGAAAGAACCAAGCCGATTCCACACATATAGCTTTCATATTCGCTCTTACCAAGG
>JAZSMG010000187.1:0-17078 GCA_045535775.1 Christensenellaceae bacterium
ATTTTTTGAGGGTTCTGATTTTTTTGAAAAATATCAAGCAGATGAATATATTTTAGACGTTATTGAATACGAAGATGGTTCTAAAAAATTTACTATTAGAAACCTATACGACTCTAATGATTTAAACGAAAGTGAGAAATATGTTATAACATCCCCCGAGCAAGGACACAAATACGGCTCAATTTTTCCTGTCTTTACTGCTTATAACTACATTGTGTTTAATGGAGAATCATTCATTCTTCGCTGGATGGAAACAGTATGGGAAAGCCCACAAAGACAAGGATCGGGGACTTGTGCTTTATTTTTGGTTGATTTTGAAAATCATACACTGTATTATGCAGGATACTGTAAAGGTTGGATTGAAGCTGAATTAAATGATAATAAACTATATAATTTTATAAAGATATGCTTTAAACTTACTAAGAATGAAGGATAAAAAATAAAAGTTATTACAGTTCTAATATTTGCTATAAATTAACTAAAAAGTGAATAGTTAAATAAATAAAAAAGATTGGGCTTAATAAGCGGCTCAATCTTTTTTGCTTATTATGTATAAACTGCCGATAATCGCGCTATAGGGCGGTTTTAGGGTGAAAAAAGATAGTATAATCAAAAAAAACGAGGCGTTTTTGTGCGCCTCGTTTTTGTGTGTGATTTAGTTAATTAGTTTTCTAAATATGCACCGGCTAAAATCCAGTTACTGCTTATTCCGCTAACGTAAGGATTTAACGCGTTCATTACTGTTAGGCTGTCTACCGTCCAAACTTCTAAGGGGATAGATGCTTGATTGCATAAGTCTGCTGCGGTTTGAGTTGCTCTAGAATAGTAAGCGTCAATAAATACTTCGTTTTTAGAGGTCTTTAAGGAATTTGCCGTGTTAATAACGCTTGCGTTAATTTCGTTAGAGTAAACCCAACCAAGTCTTGCGGTGGAATCGCAAGCGGCAATCTTTGCTAATGCATCGCTAGAGAATGATATGAAAGAAACCTTGCCTTGCATACCGTTTTTGTTAACGATGTCTGTTAATACTCGCGCTTGTTCACTGGTTAAGTTAAAGGTATTGGTCCACTTAATTTCTATATAGGGGTGTAAATTAAGCTCTTTACATAAAATAATGAATTCTTCAAAGGTGGGTATTTTAGTTCCTAAATAGTCTAAGCCCATCCAGAAGCCGTAATCGTATTTGCGAAGATCTTCTAAGGTCATATTCACAACCTCACCGCTACCGTTAGAGGTGCGGTCAATGGTGTCATCGTGAATAAGAACGGGAACACCGTCTTTGGTAAATACTATATCACATTCAACGTACTTAAAGCCCATTTTTGCGGCAAGCTCGTAAGCGGGTAGGGTGTTTTCGGGTGCCATGTAGGAATAGCCTCTGTGCGCAATTGACTTCATTGCATAATCCTTTTGTTCAACCTCTGGGACTTCATTAAGTCCAAGTTTGGTGCCTGTAACGGTGAATAGCTTATGTATATCGGCAACCTCTTCTTTAGTAAAGCTTCCGCCAGCGCTCTTTTTAACCGTTAGGGTTACGTAAGATCCGTCTAAATCAGTTGTTCTGCTTGCATCCGTTAGCCATCCGCTATCAATATATGAAACCTTTTGGCTGGGGTTATTGCTTTCTACCAAGCTCCAGTTATAGGTTGAACCGCCAAGATAGTTGATTACTGCGCCCTTGCGAAGTCTTATAACTATTGAAATTTTTGCTCTTGTGTTATCCGTTTCTAGTGGAACGCTACCAAAGCTTGCTACTTGTGATTTGTATTCTTCTTCAGTAAACGCGCCTGCTTGTGTGCTGGTTAAGGGTGATTGCTTTGCACCAATAACGGTAAACCAAGTTTTCATCATAAGTATTTCATCTTCGGTGAAATCCTTGCCGTCCTTTCTTATCATAACGATTACGGGGTAGCAAACCGTTTGTGTAACGTATTTGGTGGTGCTTTGCCAACCTTGACCTGTTGTATTGGGTGCTTCGTTCCAACCGGGATCAATACGGCTTGATGCAAACATATTTGCAGTATTTTGCGTTTCGTTTACAGACCATTTATAAATACTGGTGTCACCGCTGAAGGTGAATATCGTGCCTGCTTGCATTTTTACTGCAAAGCTTGTTCTAATACGCGTTTTTGCGGTTTGCATGCTAGGTGTGCCGTAATGTGAGAATTGCTGACTAAATTCCTTTGCTGTAAGATATGTTTCATCAACGAATACCGCATAGTAGGTCTTATCTTCGGTTATTGGCTGTGATTCTAAATCGATGATAGCACCGTTTTCTTCTAACGCCCAACCAATGAACACAAATCCGGATTTTTCGGGGTTTTCACGCGAAGGAGTTGCGTTGTGTAAATAGGTTTCTTCGGTAGAAGTGCCGTCTTCAATCCAGGTAACGGTATGTTTGTTGGTATTTTCTTCTAAAATAGCATAGTAGGTTACGTCGCCCATTACGGGTGCAAAAGCCGTAGCTTCGCCATTTTCTTCTAACGCCCATCCAATGAACACAAATCCGGGAACGCTTATAGTATCGTTAAATACCGGTGTGCTTCCTGCTTGGCAAGAAGATGAGTTTTCTTTACCGTTTACGTTAAAGGTTACGCTAAAGTATTTGTTATAACTACCGATTAAAGTGCCTACGTAAACGTCTTTTACGCCGTATACGGTGCTTGCAGTTTGCATGCCCTTTACGGTGCCGTTGTTTGCACAGTTTTCAATAGCAAGTTCGCCGTAAGCGAAGCCAACTAAACCGCCTACGTAGCCTTGAGTTCCTAAAGCCGTTATATCGCCGTTGTTTACACAGTTAATTAACGCATTGTTGTTTCCGTTAACTTGACCTGCAATAGCGCCCGTTCTTGCTTGGGGATCGTTAATCGTGCCCGTAATAGTAATATCTACGTTAGAGGTTACGTTTTTAACGGTAACGCCACCGTTTAAGTAGGTTGCAAGTGCAGAGTGGTAATGACCGCCTTTAATACTGCCTTCTAAGTTAAGGTTTTCCACGGTACAGTCCGCTAAGCCCATGAATAGGCCGAAGCAAAGAGGTGCGTTCTCTTCTTTGAATGTTATAGTTTTATTGCTGCCGTCAAAGTTTGCGCTAAAGAAATTGGTTATGTTATGCCATTCGCCCTGCGTGATATTGCTGTCACAAATAGAAACCCATCCGCCAACGCTTAAATCAACGTTAACGGTTAGCTTGTAATAAAGTCCTTTGCCGTAGCTCTTGGTGTTAGTGGTTAATCTTGAAAGAGCTGCTAAATCTCTTGCGGATTCAATTAGCCAAGGCGCGTCTTGCGTGCCTCTGCCTCTAAAAGTATATCCGCCTGCAACGTTGGGGAAACTTCCATCCCAAACACTGGTATCGGTAAATACTGCGTAATAGTGTGTGTCTTGGGTGATCTTTTCATTGGCTAAATCAATAATTTCACCATTTTCTGCTTTCGCCCAACCCTTGAATATCAAGCCGTAAGCGTAAGCGTCTTCATGGCTTGGCGTTGCGTTGTATAGTTCATCTACAGTGCTTAATTCATCTTCTATATGCCAAGTAACTGTAAATTTTCTTAGTTCCTCGTTAAATATTGCAACGTAAGTAGTGTTAGAGGTGGCGGGAACCGGGTCCGTATCCCATCCGGCAAAGGTGAAGGTCTTGCTTTCGGTTGCTTCCTTCGTAGGCGTACCTTCATAAACGGGTATTTCGCCCCTTAATACCTCGGTAGTGCTTTCTTCGCCGTTTACAACCCACGTTATAATAAATATTTCAACGAGTGGTGAAGTGCTTTCTTGATTTGAGCTTTCTTCGTTAGAAGAACTTAAATCACTTGAACTCATTGTGCCTGATACAGTTTGGCATCCCGCAAAAAGCGTTAGCGCAAACAAGAAACAAACCGTTAGGATAAAAAATCTTTTTTTCATCTTTTTACTCCTATATTTTTTATATCGTTGCTATTTTACCATATAATGGTAAAAGTGTCAACACTTAATTGAAATTCATTAAAGAAAATTTATTATCGTTAACACGCGGTAATATTAATTTTTAAAAGTAAAAGGTAATAAAAAAGAGTGGGAATAATCCTTTAAAGCCCACTCTTAATTTTTGTTTTATATGCGGTTAATCGCGCTATAGGTTAACTTTTATTCGTTAAGCATATGTTTTTTGTAAAATTCCGTTAGTCCTTTTGTTACGTATTCAGGTGCCATTATATATGCTAAGCCGTGGCCTGCGTTTTCAACTGCAATCATTAACTTGTTTTCGGAAGCGCATGCTTCATAGTTCGCAACACCCATAGAATAGGGAATAAAATCATCTGCTACGCCGTGAATGAAAAGGCAGGGTAGTTTGATTTTTTTATAGCACTCCGTTACGCTTTTTTCTCTTAAAGAAAACTTACCTAAAGCTCTTGCCCAAAAACGAATAAAATATTGGAATGGGAATTTGGGTAATTTTAAACTTCTTCTAACCGAAGATATAATATCGTCTGGTGACGTAAAGCCACAGTCGTTTGCAATAGTTTTAACCTCTTTGGGAAGTTTTTGTGCGCCTGCTATACCAACGGTAGCGCCACCTAAAGAAATGCCGTGTAAACCAATTGGACTATTAGGGAATTTGTTGGCAATATATTCTGCCCAAAGCACGCAGTCATTACCTTCTTTAACGCCTAACGTTAAATATTTGCCTTCGCTTTTGCCGTGTGCTCGTTGGTCGGGTAGTAAAATAGAAAACCCCATATCCTTAAAGATTTTCGTAATAGTGCCAAAGGTTAAAAGTGCGTCACCGTGGTGGCCGTGCATAAAAATTACAGTTCCGCGGTGATCGGGGTTTTTATAAAAATAACCGTGTAATTTAAAACCCTCTTTAGCGGTAATATAGACCGATTCCGGGTTTAAGGTTAAAAAATAATCCGCCCCATCCTTCATTGTTTTGCGGTAGTCAACGTAAAGAGGGTTTGTTTCTGTTGAAACCGCCTTGTTTCTGCCAAAAGCCTTTTTAAAAATTATTAGAGTTATTAAAAGGCAGGTAAGAAATATAAAGGCTATTATACTTAAAATAACTATTAGCGGAGTTTTTAAAATAGAAATATCAAATAAAAGACAGTTTACAGTGTTTGTTGCGTTTATAAGCATTTTATGCACCTGTGAAAATATTTATAAAATAATTATAAGCCTTACAAAAAATTTTGTCAAATCAAGAATAAGACAAAAATAAATAAGACGCCACCTTTCTTATTATAAGCAATATCACTTGACTTTTTTTAAGCTTTGTTGTAACATACACAGTGTAAAATTTGTTAAAAAAACTATTTTCTGTTTACCAAGCGTTGCCTTGTAAGTTTTTTAACAGAAATGTTCAAAAGTGCCGTTAATGCATCTATAGGCGGACTTTTTTGAGGGATTTGTATGGAAAAATTGATTATTGCAACACACAATAAAGGAAAATTTGAAGAGTTTAGCGAACTTTTTAAAGATAAGTACGAGGTGTATTCTTTGCCCTATAACGGCTTTAATGACGATATAGAAGAAACGGGAAGCACTTACTTTGAAAACGCACTCTTAAAAGCTAAAACCGTTTTTGATGCTACGGGTGAAGTTTGTTTGGCGGATGATAGCGGTTTAAGTGTTACCGCTCTTAACGGTGCACCCGGTCTGTTTAGTGCTAGGTTTGGCGGTGAAAATATCAGTCAATCTGCTAAAAATCAGTTAATATTCGATGGGCTTGAAGGTGAAAGTGATAGAAGTGCAAAATTCGTTTGTTGTTTGGTTTTATACGGTAAGAATGGCGTTATAGCAGTTGGCAACGGCGAAGTGGAAGGTGAAATACTGTTTGAAGGGCGCGGTGACGGCGGTTTTGGTTACGATAGTATTTTCTTTTCTAAGGAGTTAAACAAAAGCTTTGCTGAGGCTTCTGCAGAGGAAAAGGCTACCGTTAGTCATAGGGCAAGGGCAATTCGTGATTTGCTTAGTAAGTTATAAAAAATCACGTACGTAACGTTAATTTTTAAACAAATTGCAGTTAAAAGGTTAATAATTTAACACTAATAAGAAGATATTAAGTTATTTTTTTTGTAAGCCTAACTGCAGGCGGTTTAATAATAACTTTAGTATACAAAGCTGTTTACTTTAGGAGTGATTATGAAAAGTTATATCGTTTTTTCTGATATTCACGGCGATAGATATGCCTTTTCGCGTTTGCAAAAATACGTAGAAAATGCAGACGGAGCATTTTTTGCAGGCGATGGAATAAGCGGTTTAAATAATTTTACCAATAAACCCTTTTACGCGGTTAAGGGTAACTGCGATTTAATTGGTGAAGAAGAAAAAATTCTTGAAGTAGACGGTGTTAAAATTCTACTTACTCACGGGCATTTATACGGTGTAAAAAGCGGTTATCTTCGCCTTATTTACAGGGCTAAAGAACTTGACTGCAAGGTTGTTATTTTTGGGCATACTCACCAACCTCTAATTATGCAAGAGGATGATATTTTATTTTTAAACCCGGGAAGCTGTTCTATTTACGGCGCTAAAAAGACCTTTATAAATTTATTTATATCAAACGGCAAGGCAAGTGCTGTGATGAATGAAATAGGAAAATAGTTATGAAAAATTATCTTATAGTAAATGAATTTTATACAAGTGAAAGCTTTAACAAAATATATCAGGCGCTAGATAACGCCTTTGTTAAGCGCGGTGAAAAACTGGAAATTTTAACCAACGTTCAAGCAATGCGTTTGTTAAATGAAGAGGGAAATAACCAGCCTATTTTGTTTTTTGATAAAGACGTTTATCTTGCAAAATTATTGCAAAAGTCGGGCTATAGGTGCGTTAACGACCCTTTTGTTATTGAAACGTGCGATGATAAAGCTAAAACTTATATAGAACTTAAAGGTAAGTTTAATCAACCAAAAACAATTCTTGCCCCCTTTTCTTACGATGGCATAGAAGCAAACGGCCCCCACTTTTTAGAAGATGAAATTAGTAAGCTTGGCTTTCCTTTAATAGTTAAGCAGAATAAAGGCTCGTTTGGGCAACAGGTTTATTTGGTTAATGATTTTAGTGAGCTTTACGCACTGGTAAATACTTTTGGGGATACTCAGTATCTAATGCAAGAACTTATCACTTCTTCCTTGGGTAGAGATTTAAGGGTTTACGTTGTTGGTAAAAAAGCGGTTGCGTATGCTATGCGCTATAACGAAGGTGATTTTAGATCTAACGTTGGCGCGGGCGGAAATATGAAGTTGATTGAGGTGGATGAACGCTACCTTAAAACTGCCGTTGAGGTATGTGAATGTTTAGGGGCGGATTTTGCCGGGGTTGACTTGCTTTTTGGTGAAAACGGACCTATTGTTTGTGAGGTTAATTCTAACGCACATTTTACACAGCTTTCTAAAATTAGCGGTGTTGATATTGCTCAATGTATCGTGGATTACTATCTTTCTTTAAAAAAGTAATTTTTGTTTTACTGTGATAAAAAAAGGTTAAAAATATTACAAAAAGATGAATACTCTTCTTTTTTTCTGTCAATAATTGGCTTAGAAAAAACGGAGGGTATTTTTTTATGCAAAAAACTCGCATAACTTTTATTTGTTGTTGCATAATACTCGTTGCCACCTGTTTGTTTGGTTGCACGGGTTATCAGCAAGAGTATTTAAGAATTCACGTAAGGGCAAATTCTAATATGGCGTGTGACCAAGAAATTAAATATTTAATTAAGGATGAGGTGGTGAAATATCTTACGCCAATCGTTAAAAATTGCACCTCTAAAGAAGATGCAATCAGTAAAATAGTAAAACACCAAAGTGCCGTTAACGAACTTATAGAGGGGCTTTTATTAAAAAATGGCTTTGTTTACGGTTGTAAGGTTTCCGTTAGGGAAGAAAATTTTCCAACGCGGGTATATGAAGGCGTTACACTTTCTGCCGGCTATTACGATGCGCTTATTATAGAGCTTGGTAGCGGTAAGGGTGATAATTGGTGGTGTGTGGTTTATCCTCCTCTTTGCTTTTCGGGAAGTGAGGATATAACCTATCGAAGTAAAATTTTAGATTTAATTTACGGCGTTTAAAATAATTCTTTATGCCTTTACGGTTAAAGTTTGCGCTATTAAACCGTGCGAAAGGCGGTAAAGGATAATATAAAAACCAAGGAGGAATTATGAGTAAAAAAGTAAAAATAACGGCAATCTTGCTTTCTATTTTAGCGATTTTTTCTGTTGGTTGGACTGTTATGGATAGCCAATCGATAGAAAATTATACCGCAAACGAAGCAGTTGCCGTGGCAGTAATTAAGCAGGGGGCAACGGGAAGCACCGTGCGCACCATTCAGCAAAAACTAAAAAGATGGGGATATTATACCGGTAACGTTGATGGGATTTTTGGTTCTAAAACAAAAGCAGCGGTAAGATATTTTCAAAGAAAAAACGGTTTAAAGGTGGACGGTATCGTTGGCCCCGCAACCTTAAAAGCGCTTGGAATGAAAGCTACTTCTTCTAGCGGTGGCTCTTCAGGCGGAAACGGAACGTCATTTTCTAATGCAGACGTAACCTTGCTTGCACGTTTAATTTACGGTGAGGCAAGGGGTGAAAGTTATACCGGGCAAATAGCTGTTGGGGCGGTTGTTATGAATAGGTTAAGAAGCAGTTCTTTTCCAAATACCATTTCGGGTGTAATATATCAACCTTATGCTTTTACCGCCGTTAACGACGGACAAATAAATCTTACCCCTAACGATAAGGCTTATAGGGCGGCGAAGGAAGCAATGAACGGCTATGATCCCTCTTACGGTGCGCTTTACTATTATAATCCGGCAACTGCAACTAGTAGTTGGATTTTTACAAGGAAGACCACCGTGGTTATCGGCAGACACGTGTTTGCTATCTAATTGCATTTAAAAAGGAGGACGTATGCAAGGAAAAAGATTTAATAACGCCATAGAAAAGGCAGAAAATTTATCTAGTGACACAAAAAAGGCTAAAGGTCATTTGCAAGATAGCGGTTATGAAAATAACGAAGAGGTTTTAGTTGCTCAAAAACACGAACTGGATAGAGCGAATGAAGCGGTGCTTTTAGCGGAGCAAAAAAGGGCTAAACGGGAAGACGTTAAAAACGAGGCTTTGCGTTTAAAGGCTGAAAGAGAACGCCAAAAGGCGCGTTTAAAATATGAAAGAATGCGCGCTGAAGAGGAAAGGAAAACACAGCGCGAGCAGGAAAGAGATAGAAGAAGACGCGAAAGAGGTTCTAGGGGTATAGGCGGTTGGCTTGCTGCGGTTATAAGCTTGGGTTGCATTTGTTTAATTTTAACAACCGTGCTTTTATACGACGTGTTTATGACCGGTAGCGGTGAGGGGATGCTTTCTAACGTATATTCAAAGAGCTTTTACGATTTAGTTGGCTACGTTGATAATATAGACGTAAACCTAAGCAAGCTTACTGCTTCTAACAATGATGAAAACAGACAAAAAATACTTTGCGATATTATGGTGCAGGCAAATTTAGCAGAGGCTGATATTTCTGCTTTGCCCTTGGAAGAGAACTCAAAACAGAGTACGGAAAAGTATATGAATCAGGTTGGCGATTTTTCCAAATACCTTAATAACAAGCTTATAGAGGGGGATTCTATTACGGAAGAGGATGAAAAGATCCTTAGCCAAATGAAAAAAATTAACTATGAATTAAGAAGTAAGTTAAAGGACTTGCAAGGTGAAATTGGTGATGATTTTGATTTTATAACCTTGCTTTCCGGTGAAGAAAACCCCGTTTTAAATACCTTTAACGAGCTTCAGTATCACTCTGTTGAATATCCTAAAATGATTTATGACGGCCCCTTTGCAGACGAGCCTGAAGAGACTGCTACAGATAATACTCAAAAGGCAGAAAAGGGAAAGGAAATATCTAAAGAGGAGGCAATTAAGATATTTGAAAAGTGCTTTGCCGATTATAATCCAACTGAAATTAAAGTAAGCGGTATGGCAGAGGGTAGAAAACTTAACGTTTATAACGTGGAAGCAAAATTAGGCGAGGAAGAGATTTTTGCACAAATTTCAGATAGTGGTAAACTTGTTATGGTGGATAGTTTTACCGCGCCTAAGGAAAAGAAATTTAACCGCGACGAATGTATAGAAAACGCATATAAATTTTTACAAAAGTGTGGCTATAAGTCGATTAAAGCAGTGTGGAGTAGTTCGGGGAAGGAAAATATCACCTATATTAACTTTGCTTCCGTAGCGCAAAACGGCGAAATAATTATGTATTCTGACTTGATAAAGGTTGGGGTGTGTATGAATAGCGGAAGAGTTTGTGATATGGATGCGCATTTATATATTTTAAACCATAAAGAAAGGGAAGTTCCAGAGGTTAAGATTGAGGTTGAGGATGCAGAACGTAAAATTTCGCCCAATATTGAGGTTGAGTCTGCTCGCCTTGCAATAATTCCCGTAACCAACAGTAAAGAAAGGCTTGCTTATGAGTTTTACGGCAAGGGTGATGACGGTGCGTTTTATATTTATATAGACGCTCAAACGGGAAAAGAGCTTAAAATTTTTAAAGTAATTTCTACTGACGACGGCGAATTATTGTTATAAAAGATTTTGCTTATTATTTATTGTTTTTAATAGAGGTTTTTTAAAAAAGCCTTTGTATAGGTCGATTATTGGCTATTTATCATAAAAGAGAAGGGAGTTACCCCCCTTCTTTTTTAACGTTTTTTATTAGTTGAAGCTGTAAAAAATAAAAAGATGAATTAGCAGTAAAGTTAAAAAATAATAAAAAGCTTATAAACCTTCTTGACAAAAAAATCGGTCTATGATAAAATAACACCATTAAAATAATAAAAGAGGATTTTTTATGCCAAATATTTCATTAGTATATTATAGAGTTAGCGAACTCGAATTTAAATTTAACGAGGCTATTAAGGGAAACATTTCCTTCCAAATTAAGCCTAAAATTGAATGCAAGGTTGCAAAAAAGGATGATAACCTATTCGTAAATCTAACTTTAAAGATTAACGAAGATATTTCTTCACCCGTTCCCTTTGATTTAAAGGTTGTGCTTTCAGGTACCTTTAAGGTAAAAGATGCATCTGCTATTTTAGATGAAAGTGAACAAAAGGCGCAAATTCACGAAGCGTTTAGCGTGCTTTATCCCTACCTTCGTTCAACCGTATCAGGTATAACCTTAAACTGTAACATTCCCGCATACATTATGCCCACGATTTTACCTGAACAACTTACCCAAAACGAGCAAATTGATAAATTTATTATCAAAAAGCCTCAAGGTCTTAACTAGTTTTTAATATTCTATTAAAAGAAGATGAGTTTGGTATATGCCAAGCTCATTTTTTTTGTAAACAATAGTCAATTTTGCTAAAGAGGTTAAGAATGTATAAGAGGATGCAAATAAATAGGGAAGGTATAGGTTAAAAAAGAATAAAGAAGTAGAAAATCCTTGAAAAATAGCAGTTAATGTGATATAATTAGCGCAGTAATAATTTTTTATATAATTGAAATTATATAAATTTGCTATTTTTAACCGTTATTTACTTAAAGAATTTCAACTAAAACGCATAAAATAGCTAGGCGTAAACAAGCCATTGGTATAAGCAAAAAGCGCATAATTAAGTAAAAATGCAAAAAGTAGAAGCTTTTGGAGGAGTAGTATGAATAAGGCCTTTTTAATGGAGTATCGCAACAGAATTCAATCTGAGGTTAGCAAGGTAGTTTTAGGCAAGCCAGAGCAGGTTGACTTAATAACAGTTTGTCATCTTTGTGGTGGGCACATTTTATTTGAAGATATACCCGGAACGGGAAAAACCCTGTTGTTAAAGACTTTTGCCACTGTTATTGGCGGAAAATTCAGCCGTATTCAGTTTACCCCTGACGTTATGCCCTCGGATATAACGGGTATTAACTTTTACAACAAAAAGGACGGTGTGTTTGAATTTAGGGAAGGTCCGGTTTTTGCAAACATCGTTTTGGCGGATGAAATTAACCGTTCAAGCCCCAAAACCCAGTCTAGTTTATTGGAAGCAATGGCAGAACACCAAGTAACGGTAGACGGCGTTACCAGAAAGCTACCCACCCCCTTTATGGTTGCTGCAACCCAAAACCCATTGGAATCTTACGGCACTTATCCTCTACCTGAAGCTCAGTTAGACAGATTTATGATGAGATTAAAGATGGAGTATATGTCGCCCGAAGATGAAATTAGGGTATGTCGCCGTGAAAAGAATTCACACTTATTAACAGGTGTAAGGCAGATGGTTGGTTGGGGTGATACTCAAAGAGCAATGGAAGAAATTCGCCAAGTAACAATTTCAGGTGTAATAGAAAAATATATCATGGATATTATCTGGGCAACCAGAACCAACAACGATGAAATACTTATAGGTGCATCCCCACGTTCTACGATAGATTTATATAATGCGTGCAAGGCATACGTAGGCTTGATGGGAAGGGAATTCGTTATTCCGGAGGACGTTCAAAAAATGGCACCTAATATATTGCTTCACCGTATGTCTTATGCGGATGCAGATACGGAAAAGAAGCAAAGAATGGTATTTAACAATATTTTATCAAGAGTAAAAGTTCCTTTAGAGGATTAATAGTTAAAAATCAGTAACCTAAAGTGTCGAATGGCATACCAATAAAAGGACTAATTAGGAAGATTATATATGTATTTTTATGCGATAATTTTCGTGATTTTAGTGCTTATAATCATCAATGCAGTTGTAAAACGAAACCCCGTTGCGAAGGATAAAATTGCTCACAAAGTAGCCTTTGATAAGCAGTTATACAACCCCGGGGAGGAGATAATTCTCACCACTGAAATAGAGAATAAGTCAAACGTAACGATGCGAAAAGTATACGTTAAAAACACGGTAGACTCCGCATTTAACGTTTGCGATGAGGATGATTATACTATAAGCAAAACTCGCGATTCAAAAAAACAGCTTGCATATAGAACGGACGTTTCAAAAAAATCCGTTAGAGAAATAAAAACCCGTTTTTTCATTGATAGAAGGGGTGTTTACTATTCTTATACTATCAACGTTGATTACGTTGATTTTTTAGGCTTGCATTCCTCTTATTATGAAAAGGATGATAAGCAAAAGGTTATAGTTGCCCCCAAGCGCGTTTCAAATAAGTTTTTAGATAAGCTTGTAGCGCAAGGGTACGGTGATAGAAATGCAAAAAGCGGTTTTATTAATGATGAAACCTCTATTAGATCTTACGGCGAATACACCGGGCATGAGCCTATGCGCCATATCAACTGGAAAAAGACCGCTCAAACGGATGACTTTATGGTTAAACAATTTGAGCCTATGGGAACAAATATTACCACTATAGTGTTCGATTTAACCGGCTACGGTGCGGGCTCTGCAAACGGTAAAACCGGCGAGTGGGTAGAATATGCCATATCTATGTTAAGGGTAATGTTTGAATATTTTGAAGATAAACGTATTCCTTACAGGCTTTTTACCAATGCTAAATCTAGCCACATTAAGGCAAATCAGTTTATAAGTACGGCTTCTGGCAAAAAGAGTAGAATAGAAATGCTTGAAATGCTTGGCGAATTGGATGTTGTTATGAGAAACCGTGATGCTGGTTTTGGCGCATCTGAATTATTAAATTATGCTATAAAAAGCACAGAAAAGGCACCCATAGTTTATCTTGCACCCAGAAAAAGAAATAGTTTAACACATAAAATAAATAAGGTTATCAAGTTGAAGGGTATAGAAATAATGGAACTGTACGCGAACGACTATTATAAACCGCCAAAGAAAGAGGAATAACTTTTTTACGATGAAAAGCAATTTAGAAGAGCTTATATCCCAAAAGGGGTGGAATTTTAAACTTAATATAATCGTAAACAGAGTATTTAGGTCGATATCTAAGATGTCGATCGCTTTGGCGTTGCTTACTTCGCTATTGTTTATGTTTGAAAATGGATACGTTGTTTCACCTGCATACGTTTGGGGAACGGCAATCCTATCGTTAGCACTAATTTCCTGCGCCTTTTTACCAAATAAGTTTTTTAGAAGTGTCATAAGAGTATTGCTTAGTATTTTAACGCTTTTTGGTGTTATTATTGCAAAGGTTTTTATTGCAATTCAAGAATCCGGTCGCTCTTTAAGTTGGTTTCTTTCATCATTTCAGTCTAATTCAAATATTCACTATATAGACATTGAAGGTCTAATAATATTTGTAGTTTTGTGGATTATTACGGTTTCAACCTCTTGTAAAAATTTAAAGGAAGAGGTTTATTCGCCCATTCATAATTATAGGAAGAGCTTGAGCTTTTTTAAAGGGTTTACGGCATTTTTAATTTTACTGTTGATAGCAACCACCGTTGTTTATTTACTTAAGGACGAGAGGTTTATATCATCTGTTTATCCTGCTTTACTTAATTTTTACTGGTTTGTATTAGCCTATCTTGTTGCTCAAATATTTATTGTAAAAACTTCAAGAGAGTTAATTTACGTGGATATTAAGCATATAAACGAACAAAATAATTTGTTTTATTATTTAACGATAGGCGGTTCGGTTGGCTTTTTCACACTACTACTTTTGTTCTTAAAAAAATTTTTAAACGAAAGACTGCTAAAATGGCTACTTTCGCTTAGAAAATTTTTTGATAAGGCTTCCAAATATTGGGAAAATCTTGAAAGTTACGTGAATAGAATTTTGCAGGCAATAGATGCGCGCGGTCCAAGAAACCTCCCTTCAAACACCCCTACTGAAAACATAGGCGACGTTTTAAACGACTTTAATATGGAAAATATCGATCCCGATTCCTTTGGAAATTACGGCGGTTTTGATTCCATTCCGGAAATGCCCGGCGGTATGGGTTCCGTTGGTGCCTTTGGTGATATTGGCTCAGGCGGTGCCGGTGGTTCAGGTGGTGCCGGTGGCTCAGGTGGCGCCGGTGGTTCAGGCGGTGCTGGTGGCTCAGGTGGTGCCGGTGGTTCAGGTGGTGCCGGTGGAAACGGGGCAGGCTCTATAAGTGCAGGTATTTCTCAAAGTGGCACACTTGGAACAGGTGGCTCTGCGTTGCCTGCAGGCGGTAACCAATCTGCGGTGGCGTTTATTAAAACGGAAGAGGATGCATATTTATACTTAAAACTAAAAAGCTTTGGTGACTATAACCTACAGGGTTGGGATAATGCATATTCTTATGATTCATACATAAAGAACAACCGTTCATCTTATTGCATGAATTATTTAACGGGTATTGCTCTTTATAATTCAGGAATAGAGCCTATATCAATAGAGATACAGTCTTTAACAGGTCAGTATTTCTTACCGGATTATATGGCGCTTGGTGAAAGTAAATACACCATTCAAACCAGTGACGTAATGTATAAGGGCGAAACTGCAGACGTATATATGGTTGAGTTTTACAGTTTTTCCGGTTACAGTGTGAACGGAACGGTAAGCACTAAGCATATGTCCGCTGAACAAAATTATAGGGCATACGTTTACGATACCTATTTACAGCTTCCAAATTCAACTAAAGAACAAGTTTCAAGCTTTTTAGTGCAAAATGGCATTTACGCAGATAGTGAAACCGTTGTGCAAGACGTTTTAAATCTATTTAATTCCTATACTTATAACTTAAAATACGATCAGACCTTAGACGGTGAAGATGACGTAGTAGTAAGCTTCTTGCTAGAATACAAAACGGGTATTTGCCAACACTTTGCTTCATCTGCAACCGTTATGTACAGAACGCTTGGAATCCCTGCAAGATACGTTGGCGGATTGTACGTTGGCGGTGTTAAGGGTGGTGAATGGCAAATTGTTACCGCAAATGCCGCTCATGCTTGGGTAGAAATATACGTAGATAGCGTTGGTTGGGTAAGAGTAGACCCCACCGCCTATGCTCAAGTTCAGGGCGAAACCTTAGAGGGCGTTTTTGGTGCAGAAGATTACGGCCAAATGATAGAAGAAAATAAAAATACTTCAGGTGGCTCAGGTGGTGCCGGTGGAACAGGTGGCTCTGGTGGTTCGGGCGGTTCCGGTGGCGGAGAAGGCTCCGGTGGCTCTGGCGGTTCCGATGGCGGAGAAGGCTCCGGTGGTTCGGGCGGAACAGGTGATGGAGAAGATTCTAGTATTGGCGGAAACAACTCCGGCTCTCAAGAAAACTCCGATTCGCAGGAAAATTCCGGTGATAACGAGTTTGAGGAAGATAGAGAAGAAAGTTCTAAGGAAAATCCGTGGAATGAATCAGAAAAGGAAAGCTCTAAGGACTCAAGCAAAGAAGTTTTAACCGAAAAATGCAGTGCAGAGGATATTCCTTGGGGAACTATTGGTATAGTAGGCGGTGCTTTGGTTGCATCTGCTGTAGTTGTTGCAATACTTATTTATCTAAGAAAAAAGAAGAAAAAGACAACTGCTAAGAAGAAATCTAAGGCGATAGAAAATTTAACCGTAGAAACTATAGACGGAAATAATCTAGACGTAAGTGATGAAGAGGTTAAAATTGCAACGCAGATTATTCGTGAAAATTATCAGGAATTCATTAAAATAGCAGGTAAGCACGGTATTAAAAAATATCCAGTAGATACAACTCAGTCCTTAAGAGAAAAATACGATAAGGTTATGGGACCAAGTGATGCAATGGAAATTTTAACGGTACTTTACCGTATTGCCCGTTACAATAAGAATGAAAGACTTAGTATGTATGATGCAAATCAATCTAAAATATGCTTAGATATTATTAAGCAATCCTTTATTCGTCCGGAAGTAACAAAAAAGGATGATGACCCAGATGATCCGGAAGAATAAACAAAAGGCGCCGTTGCAAACAGTGGTTGGTATTTTAGAAGGCTCTGTCACAACAAATGACTGATAAAATGCGGTTTATCTACGGCGTAATAGTTCGTTATTTATAAATTTTTATTATAGAATTTACACCAACTTACGTTGGATGACCTGCGTACAACAAGTACGCTCCCTTACAAAAATTCATTATAGAATTGCACCAACTTCGTTGGATGACCTGCTCTTACTTGCATCTAAACCGTATTTTAGGCTTAATATTAAATATTTTTTATTAATTAAAAAAATCAGTCGTTGTTTGTGACATCGCCTTTTA
>JAZSMG010000188.1:0-2893 GCA_045535775.1 Christensenellaceae bacterium
GCATCGTGATGATATACCATTGCTTTCGCAATGGATAAAAAAATTCGACAGTCGAAACTTGTCGAATTTTTTGGCGGAGAGAGTGGGATTCGAACCCACGCGTGCGTAAACGCACAAACTGATTTCGAATCAGCCCCGTTATGACCACTTCGATATCCCTCCAACTAAGTTGCTTAAGTATTATAACACAAATTAGTTTATTTGTTAAACAAAAATGAGTTTAAAACGCAAAGTATAAATAAAAATTTACCGCTTAATTCCCTATTACGTTTTTCTTTGTAAAAGCAAACGGAAACAAATCCTCAAAGGTCAAAACAGTAAAATCGTTTACACTTTTCGCCAAAACTATTTCAAAATTTTTTGGATTACAAAACTCTTGAATAACCTGACGACATACCCCACTTGGTGGGCAATAATCAAGCGAATCAACGTCATCGGGGCCACCAACAATAGCAATAGCAGAAAAATTTTTATAACCCGCACTAATTGCATTAATAAAAGCCGCGTGACCTGCGCAAACGGAAGGTGTAAAAGAGGCAATTTCTACGTTTGTACCTGTAAAAATTTCACCATCAGAAGTTAATAATGCAGCACCGGCTTTAAAACCGGAATAAGGAGTATATGCGTTTTCTCGCACTTCAAAAGCAATTTCAACAAGTTGTTTATAATCCATAAATCACCTAAAAAATAAAGCATAATCTTATGAAAATAAAATTATGCCTTAAATTATTATTTTTTCTTTCTATACATATACCTTAATTCAAGCATTCCGTTCTTTAAAGTTCTTTGTTCGCCAGTAAATTCAAATCCGTACTTTTCAAAGAAACTAAGACCGACTTCATTACAAGATAAAACAGTTATATAAACGCGGTTAATGCTCGTCATTTGTTTAATACCAAATTCTAAAAGTTTAGTACCCAAACCAGTTTTTTGTTTTTCAGGCGCAATATACAAATGTGCAATTTCACAACGAATTTTATCAATAGTAACTAAACCATTAACTGTGTTTTTGTCATAAGCAATGAACGTAATTCTATCTGTAGTATTGTCTTTCTTTAAGATATTAATAAAACGTTCTACGTTGTAAAGACTAAGCTGATCTTCAGAAAAGCAGCCAGAATGAGAAGAAAGCCAACTATTATAATAGCATTCTGCAGCATCAGCTATATTCTTTTCGTTCATTTCAACAATATACATTGAGTTTTCTCCAAAAAATTTATAGTTATTGTAGATATTATAACAATTTTTTTATCAAATGTCAACTTTTAATTATGATAAAATAATGCCTTTTTGCAAATATTATTAGTTTAACGATACGTTGCAAAGGGATTCATACTTTTCAAGGGCAAAACGCCTTATCGTATCATCAAAATTAGGTTGCGACATAACCTCATCAGATATCTTTTTTGCTAAAAATATAGCTTCACTTCCATATCTTAAACCACCAAGTTCAGTCGTTGTTCTACCGCTTTGCTTTGTACCAATAAAATCGCCACTACCACGCATTCTAAAATCAGCTTCAGAAAGTTTAAAGCCGTCGTCTGTTTTACATAAAATCTTTAATCTTTCAACACCTTCAGGGGAAGAATCTCCGGCTATTAAAAAGCAATAGCTTTGCAAATCACTTCTTCCAACACGACCTCTTAACTGATGTAGTTGAGAAAGCCCAAATCTATCTGCATTATGAATAACCATAACGGTTGCATTAGGAACGTCCACACCAACTTCAATAACGGTTGTAGAAACAAGAACGTTACAATCACCGTTTTTAAAATCAAGCATAATTTCCTGTTTTTCTTTTTCCTTCATGCGACCATGCAAAAGCCTAATTTTTAAATGAGGAAGTTTAACACTTAATTCATTATATAGGTCGGTAACACTCATTACTTCCCCTTCTAAATCACCCTCAATTTTAGGCACTACAAAGTAAATTTTATTGCCCTTTTGCGCTTCTAATGATATAAATTTGAGCATATCAGCATATTTAGCTTGCGGAACAAGATTTGTTCCCACCTTTGCACGCGCCACAGGCTTATCTGGAATGGTGGTAATATCCAAATCACCATAAAAAATCAATGAAAGCGTTCTTGGAATTGGCGTTGCACTCATTACTAAAAGATCGGGTTGATTCCCCTTTGAAATCAAAGCACTGCGTTGAGCCACACCAAAGCGATGCTGTTCATCACATACACAAATTGCAAGATTCTTAAATTCAACGTCCTTTTGAATGATAGCATGTGTTCCAACTAATAAATTAATTTCACCACTTAACAAACGTTTTTTAATTTGATTCTTTTCTTTAACAGTTAAAGAGCCGGATAAAAATTCAACATTAAAATTTTTAAAATATTTTTTACACAACTTAAAATTTTGCTCAGCTAAAACCTCCGTAGGGGCAAGCATTGCACCTTGATAACCTGATTTTAATGCAATAAACAAGGCGCAAAGAGCAACCGCGGTTTTACCGCATCCAACGTCACCTTGCATCAACCGATTCATCACCGTTGGGGAGTTCATATCTGTAAAGATTTCGTTTACGGCATTTTTTTGTCCTTGAGTGAATTCAAAACCGAACAAATCTGTAAATTCCTTAAGTTCACTCGCTTTACAACTGTATTTTTGAGTTCTGTACTGTTGTTTATCACCTTTTATTAGTTTAAGCGCAGAAATAAGCAAAAAGTATTCCTCTGTAGCTATTCTATCAGATGCTATATCCTTATTATCAAAACTAGTTGGGTTATGAACTTCCATAAAAGCCTTCTTTAATGGCATTAAATTGTATTTTTCAATAATATTTTGCGGAATAACAGATTTTATATTCAATTTGGAAATTGCATCATTAATTATTTTTTGAAAACTTTTTTGAAATAAACTCGGGGTTAACGTATATACA
>JAZSMG010000089.1:0-3826 GCA_045535775.1 Christensenellaceae bacterium
CGTCTTCACCTTCAAGGAAGTCGGGCAACTCCTCCTCAGAAATATCACATAATTCAAAAGAGTCGCTTTCTTCATCCACTTCAAAGGAATCTGCCTGCTCGGGAGCACCATCGTCATCATCCTCATTTGTTGAAGTTTCAACCGCAATTTGCGTTTCTTCAACGGGAATAGATGCATTTTGTGCTTGAACCTCAGGGTCGTTATTTTCATCGTAAACGTCTTTACTAAACAAGTAAGACTTAGGTGTATGAATAAGCTTAATTTCACTTAAAACAGTTTCATAATCAGGTAAATCATCTAAAGAAGAAATTTGGAAACGCTTTAAGAATTCATCTGTAGTACCAAAAAGCACCGGCCTACCAATTGCATCCTTCCTGCCAACAACCTCAATAACCCCTAATTTAAGCAAATTTTGTATAGCATATTCACTATCTACGCCACGAATTTGTTCTAGATCTAAACGAGTAACAGGTTGCTTATATGCAATAATTGCCGCAACCTCCATCATACTCTTAGAAAGTTCTCTTTCTCTTATTGGATTTAAAACGGAAGCAACGCTTTCTGCGTAAACGGGATTTGAGCAAAATTGCAATTTCTTATTAAAGATAAGCAAATTAATGCCACTTTTTTCATTATATTTTTCTTGCAGTTTTTTAGCTTCGTCTAGCACCGCTTTTTCTGTAATCTCAAGTCTTTCAGCGATATCTTTAGCGGCAATAGCATTACCAGCCACAAAAACAATAGACTCAATTATATTCGCTAAGGTCTCCGAAGTCGCCATCCGTTTCTCCTCCGTTTTCTTCGTTGAACGTAATGGTAATATCGTCAAATACTTCCTTTTGTTCAACTTTTATAAACTGTCTTTTTAATAATTCAAGCATTGCTTGAAAGGTAGTAATAATTTCACTTTTTGATGCAGTAGACTTAAATAATTCAAAGAAAGAACACTCTTTAACCTCAATTATTCTAGCCTTAATATATTCCATTTTTTCAGGAACAGTGAAAACCTCTTTAGGGATTTCACGGTTTTGATGTATAGCCCTTTCTAACTCTACCCTAGATAGCAAGTTAGAAAATGCTTTCATAAGTCCGTCAAAATTAAAATCCTTGTAAACTATTCTATAGTCATTCGCAGAAGGTTCAGGTGGTTTATAATATCTGTTAACGTTTTCTAGCATTTTTAGTTTTTCACTCATTGCCTTAAATAAAGCCAACTCTTCAAGTGAATTTATAATACCTCCGCCCGTGTCCTCTTCCTCTATATCTTCTTCTAATTTGGGTAGCAGAGCTTTTGATTTTTCGTATACCAAAGCAGTAGCGAATCCTGCGTACTCGCTAGCCTTTTCAATATCAAAAAATTCCATTTCATCAAGATAACTTAAGAATTGATCTGTTACTTCAGAAACGAAAATATCTTTAATCTCAATTTTTGCCCTTCTAACCAATTGTAAAAGCAAGTCAAGCGGACCGTCAAAATCGATTATTTTCGTCTTATAGTCACAAATACATTCATAATTCTTTATTTCGTAATTTCCATCCATAAAATCAACCAAAAATCAAAGAAAATATAAAATTCCAAAATAATTTAATGGGATAACCAAAAACGTTAACCGCAAAATTCATAAAATAACCGAATACGTTCAAAAAAGAAAGTTCAGGAATTCTATTCGCAACAGTACTAAGTAAAATTAAAGCCAATAAACAATAATAACCGTACTTACGTAAAAACTGATAAACCTTATTGCCTTTGTTTACAAACGTATCAATTATTCTAAAACCATCAAGCGGGAACACGGGAATTAAATTGAATACACAGAATGATAAATCCAACGCAAATCCCCAATAGCAAATCATATATAAAAAGGTAGTAAAATTGTTAATAGGCAGAAACCTAGAAACAATATAGACTAATGGGTAAAATAGAAAAGCCAATGCATAGTTAGTTAAAATACCAGCTACTGAAACCCAAAAAGAACCCTTTTTAAAATTTTTAAAATTATAAGGGTTAACCGGAACCGGCTTCGCCCAACCAAATCCTGCAATCAAGAAGCAAATTAAACCAACCGGATCAAAGTGCTTTAAAGGATTTAGCGTGTATCTACCGTAAAGTTTTGCAGTGTCATCACCATTTTTATATGCAGCAAATGCGTGCGCAAATTCGTGCGCCGGCAATATAAAAAGTAGCACGATAAAACGTGACAAATATAATAAAATATCTCCACCCATTTTATAGTAATCCATCAACAAAAGATTGAGGGTCAAATGCTTCAATATCATTCACACCCTCACCGGTACCAACAAAAACAACCGGCACTTGATTTTCCGTGCAAAGCGAAATTACAAATCCACCTTTTGCAGTGCCATCAAGTTTTGTAAGCACTATACCGTCAATACTTACAGCCTCATCAAAAGCCTCAACTTGAGATAATGCATTTTGACCGGTAGTGGCATCTAACACAATAAACTTGTAAAAATTTGCTTCCGGATATTCTCTTTCGGCTACCCTTGCAATTTTCTTAAGCTCTTCCATAAGATTGGATTTTACGTGAAGTCTACCAGCCGTATCAATAATTAAAACGTCGGTCTTTTTAGCTTTCATAGAACTTATAGCATCATAAACAACTGCAGATGGGTCGCTTCCTTCACCGTGAGAAACTATTCTAACGTTAGAACGGTCCGCCCAAATTTTTAACTGTTCACAAGCTGCAGCTCTAAAAGTATCACCTGCCGCTAATATAACGCTTTTACCTTCATTTTTAAAGAAAGTTGCAAGTTTACCAATAGAAGTAGTCTTACCAACGCCATTTACACCTATTAAAGTGATAACTGCGGGATATTCAATTTCTAAAACGCCTGCATCCTCAAGCTTTTCTATTAATACTTCCTTTAGTGTTTGAACAACGTATTCTTGATCTCCAGTACGTTCTTCAATCATTTTATCGCGAAGATCTTCTACGATTTCTTCCGCAGTAGAATAAGACACGTCTGAAGAAATTAAAACGTCCGTTAAATCCTCATAAAATTCTTCACCAATTTTATCACCGGTAAAAAGTGCGGATACTTTTTTAGCGAATGCATCTTTAGTTTTCTTTAGTGCGCTAAAAATTTTCTTAAAAAATCCCATAATTACTCCTAATCAGCCATATCCCCGTTAATATCGGAAAGTTTAACTGAAACTATCTTAGAAACACCCTTTTCTTCCATCGTAACACCGAAAAGAGTATCAGCATTTTCCATAGTAACCTTTTTGTGGGTGATTATTACGAATTGCGTTTCTTCAGCAAAATGCTTTAAGTAATTTGCAACTCTTTCTACGTTAGCATCATCTAGAGGTGCTTCAATTTCGTCCAATACACAGAAAGGCATCGGTCTTAATCTTAAAATTGCAAATAGAATTGCAGTAGCAGTTAAAGCCTGCTCACCACCTGATAGCAATGAAATCTTCGTAAGTTTCTTTCCGGGTGGTTCCGCAACGATTTCTATACCTGCATCAAGCGGATCCTGCCCTTCTACTACGTCTTCTATAATTAAGTCAGCACTACCACCGCCAAATAATTCTTTAAAGATACGCTTAAAGTTAACTCTAATAGTTTCAAAACCGGTGTTAAATATTTCAAGCATTTCTTCGGTGATAGATTTAATTACTGACTTTAAGTCAGCTTCAGCGGCTTCTAGATCGTTGCGCTGTCTGTTATAATCCTCATAACGCTCTTTTAAAGCGTTAAATTCATCAATTGCAGTGGGGTTGATTGCGCCTAAAGTTGCAATTTTACGTTTAATTCTGTGAATTTCTTGCGTGGAAAGAGCCATATTGTAATCCGGATCT
>JAZSMG010000163.1:0-20725 GCA_045535775.1 Christensenellaceae bacterium
ATCCGCTTTCTCTTTTCTTTGCCTTTCAATTTCTAGTGTTTCTTGAAAGTTTTTATGGTTAAGATAAAGTATTAAGCACCCTGAACAGCAAGAAAAAATTACAAAAGTTAAAAACAAAGTTAAAATTTTAAATATAGCAGACTTTTTCATAATTTATCCAACCTCCTTAGTTAATTTGTAAACCACATCTTCTTTAATGAAGAATTCCCCATTCGCAATTTCATATTCTAGCCAACCCTTGGCATATCCAGCGTACAGCATTGTATTATTTTCAAAATCCAATAAAAAAAATGCTGGTGGTCCCTCTAAATAATAATAGCATACGGGCATCCAACAAATAAGAAAAAATATACCATCAATACAAATTATTTCAGTCATCCTTACATATACGCTAATAAACACTTCAAAATATTTTGTTAATCTTTCTTTATAATCATTTTTTGCTATTGCTATCTCATAGCAAATTTTACCATCATTATCAGAACAAACTGTTCCTAGGTAATATAAATCTGTTTCTTTTACGTCAAAAAAGTATTCTATTTCTGTATCTTCTTTGAAAAAAGTAAAAATGTCAAAAAAGCCTTTAGATTCCCAATCTTCTTGATTAGCAAATGCCACTTGTGGCAGGGCTTCAAAAGTATATCCCTCAACTTCCGGAATAAGGGCATCAGCTTGCGCTTTTCTTTGTCTTTGCAACTCTATTCTATGTTGGTGTCTTTCTTCATTCTTTCTTTTAATCAAACTATAAAGACACCCCGAACAGCAAGAAAAAATCACAAAAGTTAAAAACAAAGTTAAAATTTTAAACACCGTTGATTTTTTCATAATTTTCTTCCTTTTTAATGTTTATGCCACTATTTTACCATAGGTTTTTTAATATGTCAATATCAAATTTTTTATTACTTTACAAAAGCAAAAAAATTGGATTTGGTTTTTTACCAAATCCAATCTTTTTTAAATTATTTCTTTTCTTTTTGTTGCGGTGAAAAATCCTTGGGAACGTGCCTGCCGTTTTTCTTGCGTTGCTTAACGCATTCCGTTAGTAAATATTCTATTTGCCCGTTAACAGAGCGAAAATCATCCTCTGCCCAGCTCAATAAATCTTCATACAGTTTTTCCCCAATACGTAAAGGGACTTGCTTTTTATTATCTGCCGGCATCTTAGTATAAACTACCTGAATTTACAACAGGTTGCGCATCACGGTTACCGCAAAGAACTACCAGTAGATTAGAAACCATTTGAGCCTTTCTTTCTTCATCAAGCTCTATAACGCCGTTTTCTTTTAATCTATCAAGCGCCATTTCTACCATACCAACAGCGCCGTCTACTATCATTTTTCTTGCATCGATAATAGCAGAAGCCTGTTGACGTTGAAGCATAACTGAAGCAATTTCCGTTGCGTAAGCAAGATAGGTAATGCGCGCTTCAATAATTTCTATACCGGCGCTTATAACCTTGCTTTGAATTTCCTGTTTAATTCTTTCTGCAACAACCTCACTTGAACCGCGTAAGCTACCTTCATCTGCAACGCCGTCACCGGTGGTATCAACGTTAGGGGCGACGTCGTACGGGTAAACGCGAACGATATTTCTTACTGCTGAATCACATTGAAGAGAAAGATATTCCTTATAGTTATCAACGTTAAACACCGCTTTTGCGGTATCAACAACGCGCCACATAACTGCAACACCGATTTCTATTGGGTTACCTAAACAGTCGTTAATCTTTTGGCGATTATTGTTTAAGGTCATAACCTTCAAAGATATCTTTTTATCTGTAACGGCAACGGTGGTTGTTGTTCCTTCTGAAGTAGAAACGCTTACCGCGGGGGTAGAGCCTACGTCACCGCTTTGCTTTAGCTTAGTGGTTGCAGCGGGGTTAAAAGCCACGCAGAAGGGGTTAATCGCGTAAAAGCCGTCACCCTTTAAAGTTCCAACGTACTTACCGAATAGCGTTAAAACAAGCGCTTCGTTGGGCTTTAAAACTCTTAAACCGATAAGGGGAATCCAGCCTAATAAAATAATTACTATACCAACTATTGCTATAATTAAAGAAACAATATCTTCGGGGTTATTCTCATTTTTAATAGCAAAAACGATGGTAAGAACAAAGCCTAAAATAAGAAATAAAATAGTACCAATTAAAACGGGCATGCCGTTCTTTTTTGTGGAATAAATTTTTTCTTGCATAAAAAACTCCTTTTGTTTTGATATCAAAATGATATCATAAAAAAGTAAGGTTGTCAACTGTTTATAAATATTTTTCTTACAAATATTAAAAACAGTTATTAAAGCTTAAAACAAAAAAATGCTAATGCAAAAAACGGAAGAAGCAAATTAAAATGCCCTTCCGTTTTGTTGTTATTTTATTAGTTTATAAAAACCTATTTTGCGTTTAGTTAACTTCCGTATAAACTAAGTAAGATGCGCCGTGACCAACAACGTCGCCAACGTTAGTGCCGTTTGTTGCAGTAACCTTTCCGTAGCCGTAGCAGTCAGAGGTGGTTTTGTTAATTTGACCAAATACACCGCCAACGTAGTTAGTTCCCTGAACGTTACCGTAGTTTATGCAGTTAGAACGAACGCCGTTTGAATCCTTAGTAGCACCGCCAACACCGCCAACGTAGCCGTTACCCGTGCTGGTTACGTTACCAAAGTTAGTACAGTCCATAATATTACCTTTAGCAAAGCCCGCTATACCGCCGATTTGGTAACTCGTTGCGTTTATATTACCGTAATTTACACAGTTTTTAATATACGCCGTATTAGTATTTTCTAGCCAACCTACAACGCCTGCTACCTGTTGAATACCGGTAACGTTTACGTAGTTGGTTACGTTTTCTACCGTAGAGTTAGAAATATAAGAAACTAAACCTGCAACGCCCTTGTTTTCGGTAGTGGTAACAGTGCCGTACGTGCTTAGGTTTTTAATATAACCGTCTTTAAGCATACCGAACAATGACTGGGTTGCGTTTATGCCCTTTACTACACAATGGTTGCCGTCGAAATAGCCGTGGAATACCGTACCTGCAGAGTAAGAGCCGATTAGTAATTGATTACCGTTAAGGTCAATACTCTTTGTCATCTTAAAGTATTTAGCGCTAAAGTTAGCAGTACCCTTAGCCGCGCCGTTAACAACCTTAGCAATATAAGCTAAATCTGCACCGCTTTGAACTAGGAAGGGATCATCTTGCGTTCCTGAGCCTAAAAGAGCTTGGCTTACTGAAACGCCATCCCAAACGTCAACTTCAGAATAGCATACCGTTTTTTCTAACTTATCGTGCATAACGTTTAAGGTAAAATGCGCGTATTCTGCAACTAAGCCATCCTTTGCGGGGGCTACGAACCTGCAGAAGCCTTGCTCATCAGCAATAGCATATTCAGTGCCAAGGCTTTCGCCGTTAAGGTTAACTAGATTGAAGATCGCATATTGACCAACAGTTACTTCAATAACTACGCTTTCGCCCGCTAGAAGCTTAATAACAAGCTGTAAACCATCTTCTTGAACGGTTACCTTAGTAACGTCTGAATTATGCGCTTCCTTTAAGGATAAAGCAAACATTTCAAAGCCCTTAATTACGTCTGAATTAGCAGAGGCATAAAGTCCGTTATTAACGCTCCAACCAAGGTCAAGTCTAAGCTCGCCAAACTTACCCATTACTATATCGTTTAAGGTTAAATATCCCTCTATAAGCTCGTTATCGCCTATTTCAGCACCCCAGAACTTATCGCCGTTAAAGTAAGAAAGCGTGCTTTCGCCGTTTACAGTAACGCTTCTGTAATACTTACCGTTATTAAAGTATTTTTCAGCTAAAGCCTGAACTTCAAGCGCAACGGGATCGTTAGTTGCGGAAGTAATTCTCTTATAACCGCAGGCGCAGGTATATTCCACTAAACCCTCTGCATTCATAACACCGCCGTCAAAGGTGTGTGCACCTTCACCGTAGACGTAACCGCAGTCACATTCATAGTGGTGCTTATTTTCATCATAAATAGTAGCAAAGTCATGCTTTGTACCCTTCAAGCATTCTGTGAAATCAATAGCAAATTGGTTTTGTTCCTTGTAATATTTGCCGGTATCGGTACAAATCCACTCAACCTCCATTTGCTTGCCGTCTTCGCTAAAGTATAGCATACATACCATACCAACGCCGTCCTTTTGGGGATCCATCCATTGTGCGTCTATAAGCATTTGTGTTACTGTATTGCCGTGAACGCCTTCTGTTTGAAGCACGAATACGTCCTCTAAAGGAGTATGACCGCTCATAACAAGGAAGATGTTGGGGTGAAGTGAAACGAATTTTTCCCAAATTTGTAAGCCGTTGTTATATTCTCTACCTGCATTATCGCCAACGCTGGTATCAACATCCGTTGAAGGCTTAATATTACCACTACTTGGAACGTTATCAGCGTTAAGGTGACCGCCGTCGTAACCGTGGTATGCGTGGGTGGTAACTACTACCCTGTGGTTGGGATATTTTAAAACTACGCTATTTGCCCAAGCAAGAATTTCATCACTTGCGCCGTAGTCTAAAGTAATAAATAGATAATCTGTAGTACCGATAGTGAACTCTCTGTAGCTGTTTCTTATATCACCTTCAACCATAAAGCCATCGAACTGACTCATATAGCTTTGTGTTGCAAAGTATTTATTAAAATATTTACTTTCGTCGTGGTTTCCGCGAACTAACGAATAGGGAACAACGCCGTTAAGCTTAGAAATATATTGCTCTGCTCTTATCCATTCGTTTTCCTTATCGGCAGTATTCCAAGCGTCAGTTATATCGCCAAGACCGAATACGTGAGCAATCTTCCTTACTTCCGCGTTTGCAACTATCCAATCGTAAAGCTTTTCCATCTTTGCGGGCTTATATCTAGAAAGCCACTGAGTGTCGCCAACAACCGCAAATGAATATGCATAGTCTAGCTCTACCTCGTTACTATCTAGCCATTCCTTTTGGATGATATAGCCGTTGCCTGTTAAATCGTGAATATCACTCTCTGCACTGTTTTCATTTAGCATGTAAGAAAGAATAATATCGTCTGCGTATAGGTTTGCGCCGTAGGTAGCAGAACGTGCTATTTCTTCCGCCGTTCTAACGTCTGCATAAGCGGTAACGGAGCGAATTTGACCTCTGAAGTAAACACCGTTATTGCTTCTGTTATCACCGCCAACTACAAACTGATATCTGGTAACGTCCTTAGCAAGGTCGTACGTACAGGGTAAGGTTTGAGCAAGTATACCGTTAAGATATAAAGAAATTTTTCCACCTACGTAGTCAAAAGTAAGCGCGATATGCATCCAAGCACCCGTTCTTACGTCTACGTTACTAAATCTTAAATCTCTTACGTTACCGCCAACGTCTGAATAATAAAATCTGGGAATACCGTTTTCGTGAATTTCAAAAACCCAGTCCTGTCTTATTCCGTAATAGTTTGCAAAAACCATACCCGCTCTACCCGTTAAACCGGAAGCAATTTTAATTTCTGCTTCTAAGGTTAATGGGGTTGCGTGAAGCTTATCTGAAATTCTGTAATGGGTTGACTGTAAGAATGATAAACCGTTTGCCCTGAAACTTGGAAGATTTTTGGTTGATTTATGCTCACATTTTTCACAAGTAAAGGTCTTAATACCCGTTTGAACTTCTGTTGCAGGGGTGGTAATAACACCGCTATCCCAAACGTGCTCTTCTTTTTCCCCTTCGGCACCGCATTCACATTTCATTACGTGTGAATATTCATCACTAACCGCTTTAACTGTGTATACGTGAACGTGGGGTAACTTTTCTATTTCCTCTGCTTTTTCGTAAGAGCATTCTGTACAGGTATAAGTTTTAATACCCGGTTGCTCCTCGGTGGCGGGGGTTGTTACAACGCCGTCATCCCAAGTGTGTTCTACCTTTTCCCCTTCTTCACCGCATTTGCACTTCATTGTGTGGTATTTTTCATCACTTGCCACTGCTTTAAATTGGTGAGTATGAACTTCCTTAGGTAACGTTTCAACCTTTTTATAACCGCAAGAGGTACAGGTATATTCTGCCTCACCTTCGCTTTCTTCGGTGGGAGCCACTAGAATTTTACCCTCATCCCAAGTGTGTTTTTCGTAAGCATCCCTTTCTTTACAATTGCACTGATACCAGTGGTGTGTTGCGTTAGTGGAAAACTCAGTAGAAAACTGATGAACGTGCTCGCCACACGCACACAAAATTGAAAGCATAAATATTGATACAAGCACCAACAATCTAGCTTTTAGTTTCATAAATCTTTCCTCCTTTGACGTGATTTGTCAACTAATGAATTTCGCGGTTCTTTTAATTGGATTTTGTAAAACCACCGCTTGAATAAGGTGTTTACCTTGAATATATTTTACCCCTTAACTTTAGTTAAGTCAATGTACTTGTTTGTTGAAATATAGACAAAATTAGTCTTTTTTACAGTTGTTAGCAAATTTAATCATTCTTTAAAAGCTAAATATAAAAACTTACGTAATAGATTGCATTAAAAAAAGCGGTTTCATCCTTAGACGTAACCGCTTGCGATTTTAATTTTTTGTTAGTATTTTTTGCGCCTTTTTCTTAAACAAGCACTAAAAATTATCTGTTAAAGTTAGTCATTTGTTTTGGCTCTTGCTCCGGTAAGCCAAACTTCTCTTTACCAAGTTCAATGCTCTTTAATAAAAAGCTCATATTCTTTGCCAAGGTGCGCATTTGCTGTAAGCCTTCTTTATCTTGGTGGGCTAATTCAGCGTAGCCGTGAAGGCCGTTCCAATACTGACCTGAAGCAATAGGCATACCGCTTATTGTGAAATACTTATTAAGTTGATCGTGCGTTGCGGTTATTCCGCCCCTTCTTGCACAAGCAACGGATGCGCCTACCTTCATTCGCTTTTCAAAGTGGTAGCCGTGAAAAAGTCTATCTAAAAGAGCCACCAAGGTTGCATTTGCAGAGGCATAGTAAACAGGCGAACCAACTACTAAACCATCCGCCTTTTCAAATTTTGTGGCAATTTCATCCACGCAGTCATCCTTAAAGGCGCAAGAGGAATGGGTTCTGCAATAACCGCAGTCCATACATCCGCGAATCACCTTATTTCCAACGTGAATAATTTCGCTTTCTATTCCTTCGCTATCAAAGACCTTTTTCATTTCGTTTAATGCAATATAGGTAGTGCCGTTTTTATTTGGGCTTCCGTTTAACAGTAAAACCTTCATTATTCTTCCTCCGAAAGGGTGTATTTATATATTTCGTTTTTATGAACGCCACGTTCCTTTGCAACCGCTTTTATGGCGTCTTTTTTGCTTAATCCTTGCTTAATAAAGTGGTCTATATGCTCGTTAACGGACATTTCAAAGCTCTTTTCTCTTTCCGGCGCTTTATCTACTATTATAACGAATTCACCGCGAGTTTCACCCAAATAGCCTTCTTCAAGAAAGAATTCTTCCCTTTGCTCAAACGCCTTGGTTATTTCCCTAACGGCGCAAGCCTTACGGTTACCAAACACCTTGTATATACTCTTAACCGTTTCGTTAACGTCGTGCGGGGCGCAATAAAATACGGTGGGATGATCACAATCCTTAAAGCTTTCTAATAGTGCCCTTCTTTCACTATTTTTTTCGGGTAAAAAGCCAACAAAAGAAAACCTATAATCTAAAAGCCCGCTCATAATTAGCCCACACACGAAGGCGGTTGGCCCGGGTATTACGGTAAAGGGCTGATTTGCTTCCACAAGCATTTTTACAAGCAGATTACCGGGGTCTGAAATAAGTGGCATGCCCGCGTCGCTAACGAGAGCAATATTTTTACCCTCTTGCAATTTTTTAATTAAAGCTTCCCCTGCAGACCTTTCGTTGAACTTATGGTATGCAAAAAGTGGCTTTTTAATATCGTATGCGTTTAAGAGCTTTAAGGTGTGGCGAGTATCCTCGCAAGCAATTTCATCAACTTCCTTTAAAACCTCTACCGCGCGATAGGTTATATCCTTTAAATTACCTATTGGCGTTCCTACTACGTATAGCATCAATTTTCTCCGTTAATAATTTCCTTTAAAACCTTTAACTGCGGTTTTTTATTTTTGGTTGCCTCTATCATAACAAGATAGGGGTCGCCATTTTTCGTTCTTACGTTTACAATCCTATTAGGCTCTAATTTATACTTGCGTAAATCGCAAATAAGGTCTGTTAATCGCTCTATACGCTGACATATGCAAATTCTACCCCCGGGCGCAAGCAACCTAAACGCAGTTGCAATAATCTCTTCTTGAGTTATTTCGCATTCGTGGCGACATATAGCAATATGCCTTTCTAAATTTTGTTCACCGCTATCCTTTTTCTTATAAGGCGGGTTACAAAGCACCAAAGAAAAGCTTCCGTTTAAAGACTTATCTGCCTGCTGAAGCTTGCCTTGAACTAGGGTAAACTTATCTTCTAAACGGTTAATGGCAATACTCTTTTTAGCAAGACTGCAAAGCTCTTCTTGAAGCTCAAACAGAGTAACGCTCTTTACCCTTGCCATATTCAAGCCGTAATAATGAAGCCCGACTATACCGCTACCCGCGCAAAAATCTGCTACCCTTTCCCCCTTTTTACAAGATGCAAAGCGGGAAAGCAAAATACTATCCGAGGTGAAGCGGTAATAACGCTTATCTTGAACGATTTTTAAATTGTTAAGCATTAAATCTTCTGTTATTTCAAATATTTCTTGCATACAATTTTTCCATTAATAATTTAAAAGATATTCACAAATTTGCTTCTTTGCACTTTCAAAATTTTCATCAGTTATAAAAAACGCCTTGGTTAAGTTTATTTGAGGGAACTTTGTTGAAATACCTTCCAATAAAGCTTCAAACTCTTCTTCTTTTTTGGCGTAAAGCACGGGAACTATTAATCCGTTATTAAAAATAGCGCCCTTAATTTCCTCTGTAAAAAATACGCTGTCTAAGCCGGCTAAAGAAAAAATAGCCAACAACGCACCGTTTTTATAGGCGGTTTTTTTAATTTGAGAGGATACGCTTTCAAACCAACTACCGCTTGTAGTTAAATTATTTAAATCAAAAAAACAGCTAAAATTATTATTTACAAGCTCCTCACGTATAGCATAAGCTTGTTTATAGGTATCTGACGTGTAAGATAAAAACACGTTTGTTTTTTTAATTTTATAAGCTACTTGTTCCCTTATATAATCTGCGCAAGCGCTATCCCAAATTTCATACTTGTCAATATCAATTTCTATTATATTTATCTTTTTACCGCCGTCAATAAGTTCTTTTATATAATTTCTTTCAAACTGAACGTATTGTGATTTTTCTGCTTTTTCGCTTTTGCAGTAAATAAACCAAATCCTTTCATAGATTTCACGCTTAATAAGTTGATTAAGCTCTTGCTCGTTAGATATACATTTTAAGAAAAACAAAATAGGCTCGTAAAAAAAGGTTTCTTCTATCGTGTTTCTTATTATTCTAACCTTTTCTATATCCTCATGCGAATGAGAAATAAAGAAATACTGCTTGGGGTAAACGTAATTACAGTCCAAGCAAACGTAGCTATCTGCTTCTTTATCACACACAAGCCTTTTAGAGCCACAATTATAACAATTCACAAATAACCTCCGTTAAAAAATAAAGTTAACAGTCAAATATAAAAATCAAAAAGGGACTTCCCTTAAGAAGTCCCTTTAGCACCCCTTTTATCGGGTTTAAACGTTCTTTTATTTAATACAAAAGCCGTACTTGCGTAAAAACCTTTTTTGCGTCATTTTAGAGCGTTAGCGATAAAATCTCCACCCTTCCACAGTTAAAGCACTCCTTTAAGACTCTATCATTTCCGCAAGCGAAAATTCCAGAGTGACAAAACCGAGCCATTCTCTAAGGTAAATAAGGTTTAGATGCGAGTAGTTGTCTTGAAAGGAGCATTTATAAGGGGCGCGTACTTGGCGTACGTAACCCGCAATAAAGCGCATCTTTCATGACAAATACGAAGTATATAAGCCTTATTTTATTTGCCGCAGCAATTCTTATACTTCTTCCCCGACCCACAAGGACAAGGATCATTACGGCCTACAGAAACGCCACGGTTAACGACTGTTTTTTGTTCAGTTTCTAAAGCGCCGCCACTTTCAACGTAATTCTTCCTTTCTTGGCGAGTGGGAACTTTTTCCACCTCTATTTTAAGTAGATATTTAACGGTATCTTCCTGAATGCTAGCAGTCATTTCTTCAAACATTTCAAGACCTTCGCGCTTGTAAGCATTTAAGGGATCTTCGTTAGCAAAGCTACGTAAAGAGATACCGCGTTTTAGCCTATCCATCATATCGATATGCTCAATCCACTTAGTATCAACCATACGAAGAAGAATAATACGCTCTACTTCATGGTAATCTATACCGCGTTCCTTGTAATTTTCAATTTTTTCTTCGTAGCATTCAATAACCTTTTCAACAGTCTTTTTAATTAGGTATTTAGCATCCCAGTTGATAAGTTTTTCGCGAGTGATATATTGAGTACCAACGGGAAGAACTCTTTCTTCCAATAGCTTATTAAGCGCATTTTCATCCCAAGAAGAAGGCTCTTGAGAAACGTTAACAACCTGATGGAAAAGCCCTTCAACGTAATCGGGAATAAGGTTAAGAACGTCTTGGTGAATATTTTCGCCACGTAAAACCTTCATTCTTTCTTCATACATAACTATACGTTGACGGTTCATAACGTCGTCGTAGCCAAGAATGTGTTTTCTTATACCGAAGTTCTTACCTTCTATGGTGCGTTGCGCGTTTTCTATACTCTTAGAAAGCATTTTAGCTTCAATAGGCATATCTTCATCAACCTTGAATAGTGAATAAACCTTTTGAAGTCTTTCGCCACCGAAACGGCTTGCAAGATCGTCTTCTAATGAAATATAAAATCTTGATTCGCCGGGGTCACCTTGACGGCCTGCACGACCGCGAAGCTGGTTATCTATACGGCGTGATTCGTGGCGTTCCGTACCTAAAATATAAAGACCGCCAAGCTCCATAACCTTTTGCTTTTCTACTTCCGTAACCTTAGAGTGATCTGCAAGAAGCTTACGGTATTCCGCGCGCACCTCTTCTACCTCTTCAGATACGTTTTGAACGTAAGAAATAGCCATTTCTATAACGTTTTCATCTATACCGCGGTTGCGAAGGTCTTGCTTTGCAAGATATTCGGGGTTACCGCCAAGCAAAATATCCGTACCACGACCAGCCATGTTGGTAGCAATAGTTACCGCGCCAAGCTTACCTGCTTGAGCGATAATTTCTGCTTCACGGCGGTGGTTTTTAGCGTTTAGAATTTGGTGGCGTACCCTACGCTTTAAAAGCTCGCGAGAGATTTCTTCAGACTTTTCAACAGTAACGGTACCAACAAGCACGGGTTGACCTTTTTCATAAAGCTCTACTATATGGTTAACGATTGCGCGAAGCTTACCCTTATGAGTAGAATAAACGACGTCTTGTTGGTCTATTCTTTGTAAGGGCTTGTTGGTGGGAATTTCTAAAACGTCAAGGCCGTAAATGGTCTTAAATTCCTCTTCTTCCGTTTTAGCAGTACCGGTCATACCGGAAAGCTTAGCGTAAAGACGGAAATAGTTTTGGAAGGTAATGGTTGCTTGCGTTTGGTTTTCGTTACGAATAACAACCCTTTCCTTTGCTTCAATAGCTTGGTGTAAGCCCTCTGAATATCTACGGCCAATCATTAAACGGCCTGTAAATTCGTCAACGATAATAATTTCGTTATCTTGAACGATATAGTCGTTATCACGCTTGAAGATATGGTGCGCCTTTAACGCCTGTTGTATGTGGTGGTTAAGGTCTGCGTGCTCTATATCTGCAAGGTTATCTATACCAAAGAAGCGTTCTGCCTTTCTAGAACCGCTTTCCGTGATTTGAACTGACTTTTCCTTGATGTTAATGATAAAGTCAATAACTTCGTCTTCGGGAAGGTCTTCCACCTTTTCGCCTTCAGCAAGCTTTTTACCCTTTAAGGTGCGAACGAATCTATCCGCTTGAGCGTACATTTCTGAAGACTTATTACCCCTGCCGGAAATAATAAGGGGGGTTCTTGCTTCGTCTATTAAAATAGAGTCAACCTCGTCTACGATAGCAAAGTTAAGTCCGCGTTGAACCATTTGGTTTAAGTGAACCTTGAGGTTATCACGAAGATAGTCGAAGCCGAATTCGTTGTTAGTACCGTAAGTAATATCGCAAGCGTAAGCAGCGCGCTTATCGTCATCAGTAAGCTCGTGTACGTTTACACCAACGGTAAGACCTAAGAAACGGTGAACTTTACCCATCCAGTCCGCGTCACGCTAAGCAAGGTAATCGTTAACGGTAACAATATGAACGCCTTTACCTGAAAGCGCGTTTAGGTATGCGGGTAAGGTTGCCATAAGGGTTTTACCTTCACCCGTTTTAAGCTCTGCAACACGGCCTTGGTGTACGCAGATACCACCCATAAGCTGAACCTTATAGTGGCGCATATTAAGAACGCGGTAAGAAGCCTCACGCACAACGGCAAAGGCTTCGGGTAAAATACTATCTAGGCTTTCACCGCCTGCTACCCTTTCTTTAAAAAGAGTGGTTTGATTACGAAGCTCTTCATCCGTCATAGCCTCGTACTTTGGCGACATAGCCATAATCTTATCCGCCATATCCCCTATTTTACGCAAGCTACGGCGTGAATCAGTTTCAAGAATGTATTTTATTAATCCCATTTTGTTTACTACTCCATTATGAATTATTTAACTTGTTTATTATATATTATTTTTCAATATAAGTAAACTCTTTTTAACGCAATTTATTCGCTTTTACGCGATTTTTGTCTTTTTGGGCCATTTTTAAACGGCTAATTTGGTAATTTATTCGCATACACAATCAAGCCATTAGCCTTGAAATGAATTGCAAACTTTTATTTTGCATGAATTGAAGATATTTATCTTCAAGAATTGCCTTTCGGCGTGAATTGCACCTAAAGTGCATTGCAATTCAAATCATGGCGCGAAGCAAGAAATCATGGCAACGCCAATTCATGATGCGTTAAGCATCAATTCATTACGTTAGTTTTTAGACTCTATCACTTCGCGTCGCTCGTTCCAGAGTGACAGTTTCTTTATTAGTCACGTTGAGCGATAGTATAAACGCCTACTTTAGTCATTCTGGAGCGTTAGCGATAGAATCTCCCATCAATTTGTCATTCTGGAGTTTTCATTAGAAAACGATAGAATCTCTTTTGCACAAGCAAATCAAACAAGCCATTAGCCTTGAAATGAATTGCAAACTTTGGTTTTTGTAAAAAAAGTAAGCCTCCTCCTGACGGGGGAGGTGGCAAAAATTTTAATTTTTGACGGAGGGAGAGATCAAAAGCAAATCAAAAAAACAAGTAACTATCTCTTTATCACTCGGCGCGTTACACTTCTCCTCCTGCCGGCCCGTTAGCACGGCTCGCCCCTTTTGTCTGCTTAATAGACATTTCCCCCGTTTGCGGGGGAATCTATCCTCATTAGAAAAAGCCTTACAACGCAAAACTAGCGCAATAATTTTAATTACACCCTTGGTTTTTGTAAAAAAAAGGAAGGCTATAACGCGAGTTAATCGCGCTATAGCCTTGTTTAGTATTTTATTAAATTGTACTTTTTAGTGTATTGATTAGCTTAAATATTACACGATAGCCCTATTTAATAGTTACTTGTATTTAGTTGTTAAATGGCAGTACCCATTTAATAGTTAAATGAGGAATACATATAGCGTGTACTTTGCTTGTATGTATCATTTACTACCAATATAATAATATATGGTTATTTTTCTATTTCTTCAATATAAATGCCGTACGATATAATTCTTTTTTCGCTTTCAAAATACGGTAATGAACATAAAAATTTCTTCGTTATCCGTTTTTCCAAAGCCAATCTTTCATCTATTCCAACCATTACACCTATATCATTAAAAACCAAAATATAATAAACAGACGAATTGAATTCTATTGTTTGTGTTGAAAACTCCTTAAAATCGCCAATTAGTTTTTGATATTTTTTATTCAATAGTAAATCGATATTTAATTCTTCTACCTTATTGATTGGCGGATCTTTCAATTCAATCGTATTGGTTGCTATATTATAATAAGCAACATAAGTGTAATTTTGACTTGAATTATTAGGAACTAATATTCTTTTTAGCTTATTCATCCTTTGTGCGATAGAACTTTGCGATAGTGCTGTTATATATTGAAAATAGTCATTTTGTTTCAAGGAAAATGCAATATATACATTCCCCTGTTTAGGCGCAAACGAATATTCGCATTGATTATCCACTCCAAATTGATTCTTTAAAGCTAAATAGGAAAATAATCTCGTCAATTGTGATATCGTAATATTTCTATTAGGGGTATACGACAATAAATTATAATAACTGGTTACTAACTTGTTTGCGTACAAAAACAAATTCTGCTTATTGTTTGGAAAGGCTTGCAGTACGCCTAAATAAAAATTCGATTTTGATATATTCATTATCCCTTGATTCTTTCTTGGACAATCAATTCGATAATTGACAATCATACCGTTTCTTCCTTTGTGTAAACCCAGATGACGGGGGTGATGCCGTCGGTGTCGTAGTGCCAATAATTACCGTCGTACGCTGTGCCGTCCGCATTTAAGGCAGGGGTGATTTCACTGTAATAATAACGCGTTGCATTTGTTAAATTGTAATTATAAGAACCAATTGAAATATTCTTCCAACCTTCTGCATCACCTTTATAATATACTTCTTTTAAATTACTGCAATCATAGAACGCATTCTCACCAATAGAAGTAACGGAATCACCTATTACTACTGAAGTTAAACTACTGCAATACATGAACGCACCATAATCAATAGAAGTAACGGAATTACCTATTACAACTGAGGTCAATCTACTGCAACTCTGGAACGCATAATTACCAATAGAAGTAACTGAATCACCTATTACAACTGAGGTTAATCTATCATAATTATAAAAAGCACAATCAGCAATAACTTTAGCATCTTGATGAACCTCTAAGGTAGAAATTGCGGTATTAGACCCCTTTATTAACGCAATAAAGGGATTATTCTCATTACCTAAATATAAACCGTTACCATGCACGTTAAATTCTAAACTACTGCAATAAGCGAACGCATTCTCACCAATAGAAGTAACGGAATCACCTATTACTACTGAAGTTAAATTATAGCAAGAATAGAACGCCCCATCACCAATAGAAGTAACGAAATCACCTATTACTACTGAAGTTAAATTATCGCAACCAGCGAACGCAGAAGAACCAATAGAAGTAACGTGATTTGGGATTATAAACTCACCTTTTTTACCGGGTGCATATAAAATTAAAGTGTTTTCATCTTTACTGTATACGTTGCCATCTAAAGAGCTATAAACTTCATTATTTTCACTAACGGTTATTTGTGTTAAACTACTGCAACCATAGAACGCATCATCACCAATGGAAGTAACGGAATCGGGAATTTCCACTGAAGTTAAACCACTGCAAAAATAGAACGCATAATAACCAATAGAAGTAACGGAATTTGGAATTACCACTGAGGTTAAACCACTGCAAAAATAGAACGCACCTTCACCAATAGAAATAACGGAATCTGGTATTACTACTGAGGTTAAACTTCTGCAATAATAGAAGGCCCTATAACCAATAGTAAGAAGAGTATTCGGTAAAACAAGCTCTGTTATGGAAGAATTTTCAAAAGCGCTATTATAAATATTTGTTACGGGTAAGCCTTTATATTCATTTGCGATTTTCACCTTTGTTTCCGTACCGGTGTAATCAATAACTTCGGCAAAAGTGCCGTCTGCACTTACGTCATAAACAACGCCGGCGGTGCTTTCCGTGGGGGCTGAGCAAACGGAACAGAAGCCATCAACAACGGAATGCTCTGCATAATCGGAAACAACGTCACAACCACATTTTGCGTTATGCCAATGGTATTCTTGATTAAAACTCCAATTTGCACTATATTTATGGGGTAAGGTTTCGCCGTGGGCAAAGCTTTCTTCACCAATAGCACCGCATTCGCAAGAATAATAATATTGTGCTTGAGCGCTACAGGTTGCGTTTGATTTTAAATATTTATCATCAATAATTTGTTGGTTATATTCATGGGGTAATTTATCAACGTAATCTGCAAAATAGCTATCGCCACAATGGCAAAGATATACCGTGAATCCCTCACTTAAGCAAGTGGGCTCAACAACGGCTTTGTTATAACTGTGACCAAGCGCGTTAACAACTGTTTGTGCAACTAGAATTTCGTTACAAACTGAGCAGTGCTTACCCTCGGTTAAGCCGGTTGCCGTGCAAGTGGGTGCAACTGCGCTATCTATAACTTCGGTATGACCTAAAGCAGGAACTACAGTTTGTGCTACTAATACTTCATTACAAACCAAGCAGTGCTTGCCTTCGGTTAAGCCGGTTGCCATGCAACTAGGAGCAACTGCGTTATCTTTAACTTCGGTGTGACCTAAAGCAAGAACTACGTTTTGTTTTACAGTAATAGCACCGCAAACCAAGCAGTGCTTACCTTCGGTTAAGCCAAAGCTTTCACAGGTTGCTTCTACCGCGTTATCTTTAACTTCAGTGTGACCAACGGCAGGAACTACCTCTTGCTTTACTAGTATCACGTTACAAACTGAACAGTGCTTACCTTCAGTTAAACCAATTGATGAACAAGTGGGTTCAACTGCGTTATCTTTAACTTCGGTATGACCTAAAGCGTTAACAACAGTTTGTTCAACTAAAACCTCATTACATACAAAGCAGTGCTTGCCTTCGGTGAGTCCGGTTGCAGTACAAGTAGGTGCAACTGCACTATCTATAACTTCATTATGACCTAAAGCGTTAACAACAGTTTGTGCTACTAATACTTCATTACAAACTAAGCAGTGCTTACCTTCGGTTAAGCCGGTTGCCGTGCAAGTAGGTGGAACCGCGTTATCTTTAACTTCTGTGTGACCCAATGCAGGAATTGTTTCTTGTGCTTTTAATACTTCGTCACAAACTGAACAGTGCTTACCTTCGGTTAAGCCGGTTGCGGTACAAGTAGGAGCAACTGCACTATCTATAACTTCGGTATGACCTAAAGCAGGAACTACCTCTTGCTTTACTAATATCGCATTACATACAGAGCAGTGCTTGCCTTCAGTAAGTCCGCTAAGCACGCAAGTGGGCGCTACTGCGCTATCTATAACTTCGGTATGGCCTAAAGCAGGAACAACAGTTTGTGCTACTAATACTTCTTCACAAACTGAACAGTGCTTACCTTCGCTCAAGCCGGTTGCAGTGCAAGTAGGTGCAACTGCATTAACTATAACTTCAGTGTGACCTAAAGCAGGAACAACGTTTTGTTTTACAGTAATAGCACCGCAAACTGAACAGTGCTTACCTTCGGTTAAGCCGGTTGCCATGCAACTAGGAGCAACCGCATTATCTATAACTTCGGTATGACCGATGGCAGGGATTTCTTCAGAGTAAGAATGACCGCATTCACAATTATAAATGCGCACCCCTGCAGTAGTACAGGTTGCGTTGTAAACCTGCTCTTCATAACTGTGGGTATGCTCTTCCACACTGGTATCTGCCTTTCCACAGGTTGTGCATACACCGTCTTTAAAATTATGATCCATTGCGGGGATTATCTTTTCATCAGATTCACCGCAAGCGCAAACCCCGTATAGTTTGCCTGTTTTTTCACAGCTTGCTTCTTGAAGGGTTCTGTACTCATAATTATGGGTGTGGGGGCTGGCAAAACAAGAGGCTAAGCCAATGCATGCCACTGCAACTGTTACAATTGCTACAAGCAATTTTAAACGTGCTGTTTTCTTCATAAAACGTCTCCTTTTTTTTAAGCAGGTTCCTTTAAATAAACGGTTGATAAATATGTTTTTTTAAAATTACTTCTTTTATTTTCAAAATCATCCGCTTAAAGACCGGCACCTTTTTACCCAAAAGATTTGATTATAAATAAACTACCAAAATGGTAGTTTTATAGTAATTTTACTACCAAAATGGTAATATGTCAAATAAAAAGGGGTTATTATGGAAGTTTTACTAGGTAAAAGGCTAAAAGAACTGCGCGAAGAGCGCGGACTAACCCAAAAAGAGCTTTCTGCGATGCTTAACCTAAATAGCGTAACGTACTTGCATTACGAAAAATCGCAAAGAGAGCCACCTCTTTATTTACTGGTTGAAATGGCAAAATTTTTTGAGGTTACTACCGATTATCTTTTAGGCTTAACCAACTACTAATCTGCCTTTTTATTTAATAAAACCCTTGTCATTCTGGAGTTTTCATTAGAAAACGATAGAATCTCTTTTTCGTAAGCAAATCAAGCCAACGAATTTGCATAATTTACAACACAAAACAAACAAAAAAGGAAGCCTATAACGCGAGATAATCGCGCTATAGGCTTGTTTCTTTATTATTTAATTTTCGCCTTTTGATTAATTTTATAAGCTTTCTTCAGCTTTTATTTCTTCTGTGTGGTGCGGTTTTTTGAATATATCTTTAGCCGTCAATAAAAGAATTACTACCGCAAATATGCAAGCAACAACGTCTGAAATGGGGCCCGACCATAAAATACCTATTACGCCGTGCTTGGGCGCAAGAAGATACATTGCGGGAATTTGTATTAGCACTTGCTTAGAAAATGATATAAACGCACCAAGTATTGATTTACCAACCGATTGCAGTAAGGAAGAGGTTATCATTCTAATTGCAAAAATTGGTAACGCGCAAAGGTAAATTTTTAAGCTTAGAACAGAAAATTCGGTATAAAGCGCATCCTCGTGCCCAAAAACGGAAACAACCTGCTCTGGGAAAAGCTGAAATACTGCAAACGCAATAACCATAACCGCGCTACCAACAACCGTTGCGTAAATAAAGGTCTTTTTAACCCTATCACGCTGACCGCTACCGTAGTTATACCCCCATATGGGTTGCGAACCACCCGATAAACCTATTAAAACCGCCATGATTATATTGAACAGTTTCATGGTTACACCCAGTGCCGTCATTGGAATTTCTGCACCGTATTTACTTAACGCGCCGTATTCCTTTAATAGGTTGTTTTGAAGAATAACTAATATTACAACTAAAGATTGGTTTATAAAGCTAGATATACCAAGTTTTGTTACCTTAAAAAAGCAAGAAAAGCTTTCCTTTATTATGTTTTTTGTTAGCTTTACGTTTTTTAAGCGGAATAAGTACACTACGTACATTCCCGCGTTAAGCGCTTGACCTATTACCGTTGCCCAAGCCGCGCCTGCTACGCCCCAACCCCATACTATTACGAATAAATAGTCCAAAACAATGTTAGTTACGCAACCAAGTATTAAGCCTATCATATTGTAAATGGGGCTACCGTCTGCCCTAATAAAGCCTGCGTATGCAACAGAAACGGATGCAACCGGCATACCCAACGCAATAATTAAGCCGTATTCCTTTGCATAAGGTAAAATAAGCTCTGTTGAACCGCAAAGCCAACACAAAGGCTCTATAAATATTGCAAATATAATACCAACCAGTGCGCCTAATGCCCAAGCGCCCCAGGTTGCCACCGCAACACCCTTAGCCGCCTCTTTTTCGTTCTTTACGCCAAGCATTAAGCTCATATAGCTTGCCGCGCCGTCACCTATTAAAAGTGAGAACGCAAGCGCAATAGTCATCATGGGGAAAACGACGCTCGTTGCGCCGTTACCAAGATAGCCAACGCCCTGACCTATAAAAATTTGGTCTACTATGTTATAAAGGGAATTTATAAGCATAGATACTATGCCCGGCAAAGAAAATTTAAAAAGCAGTTTGCTTATTCTTTCCCACCCAAGTGGATTTCCCTTGTTTGTTGTTATTACTTGCGAGTTGTTCATTATACCTCTTCCAGTTTTATTTTGTAAATACTCTTTTTTACTATTTTAATTTGTTGCCTTTTTTGCCTTGCTTAAAATCATTTAATATTTTTTTGCTTTGCAATTTTTTTACCAATAAAAGCAATCTAACCTATTTTACATAAAAAGTATTTTTATGTCAAGTAAGTTTTAGCCTATTAGAATTTTATTTTGTTGCAATATATTATTACTTATCGCTTAAAAGCGCAACGTTTTAATCAAAAAATACCCCAAAAAAATAAAAAAGTGGGGCTATAGCACGATTATCGCACCATAACCCTAAAAGTATTTTTATTAAATTACAACAAAAAGCCACTTGCTTATACAAAGCAAATGGCTATGAAAATAGTTGTAAGCCTACTTGCAAAATGATATTGCTAACACAAAATGGCTATGGCACTAAACTAGATAGGAGTGTAGCTTACGCAAAAAACTTTTTTACGTCATTCTGGAGCGTTAGCGATAGAATCCCTTCCCTCCACCATTTAACCTTTTAGACTCTATCATTTCCGCAAGCGAAAATTCCAGAGTGACAAAATATTGGAGCATAACTATCGCACGTAACTAAAAAATAAAAAAGTGGGGCTATAGCACGATTATCGCACTATAACCCTAAAAGTATTTTTATTAAATTACAATAAAAAACCACTTACTTATACAAAGTAAATGGCTATGGAAAAAATAAGCCTCAATTGCGAGTTAGAGTGGTAAAACCGAGCATTGACTGAAGGGAGTGTACTTTGCGTACATGACCAAAGGCAAGCGCAAGGCTTTGCTTCTATAACGAAGGG
>JAZSMG010000109.1:0-18356 GCA_045535775.1 Christensenellaceae bacterium
GGTTGCTTTTTTAAATTTTACCGATATTTAACTGTTTTTAGTATATTATTTATAAAAAAAGTGTTATAATTAAAGTAAGGAAAAAATTTCTTACTTTACAAAGTAAAATAAATAGTGAGGTAAACATGAAAAAGAGATTTTTAAAAGTCATAACGCTATTACTTGTTTTAGTTTTTAGCTTATCTGCCTTTGGTTGTAAAGAAGGGGCAAGTGCGTATGAAATAGCCGTTAAAAACGGATTTTCAGGCACAGAAAAGGAATGGCTTGAATCCCTTAAGGGTACGGACGGATTAGACGGTCGCGACGGTCAAGCAGGTAAAGATGGTGAAAATGCAGAAAATATCACCATTGAAGATATTTATCAAACTGCAGTAAAGCACGGCTACGATAAGGACTTTTTAAGTTTTATAGAGGAATATTTTAGCGGTAGCGTTAGCGAATATAATACGGAAATTGCTATTCATAAGGCTCTTTTATCTTCAGTTGATATTATTGCAACCTTTGACGTTCGCAATACTCTAACTAACGTAATAGAGGATGGTCATTCTGCAGGCTCAGGCGTTATTTATAACTTAGATAAGGAAAATGGCAATGCGATAGTTTTAACCAACTATCACGTAGTGTATAACGTAGGCGCTTACGGCTTAAACAAAATTGCAAAATCAATTAAGCTTTACTTGTTTGGCAGTGAACTTGAAGATTATGCAATCCCTGCAACCTACGTTGGCGGTAGCATGACTTACGATATTGCAGTTCTTTCAATAGAAAATAGCGAAGTGCTAAAAAACAGTTCTGCAACGGCAGTCACCGTTAAAGATAGTAATCTTATTAGTGTTGGTGAAACGGCTATTGCAGTAGGTAACTCTGACGGCGCAGGTATCTCTGCAACGGCGGGCAGAATAAGTGTGGATTCAGAATACATCACCATGACCGGTGCAGATGAAATAACCACGGTTACCTTCCGTTCTATAAGAATTGATGCCGCTGTTAACCCAGGTAACTCCGGTGGTGGGCTATTTAACGCAGCCGGCGAGCTTATTGGTATAGTAAATGCTAAAACCGTAAAAACGGACGTAGAAGGTATGGCATATGCAATTCCTTCCACAATAGCGATTAACGTTGCAGAAAATATTATGTGGAATGCAACAGGCGGAAGAACGGGTGTTTCTAAGGGGCTAATGGGTGTTCAAGTTATGGCTAATGAAAGCAAAGCCGTTTACGATGAGCAAACTCAAAAGGTTACCATTGTGGAAACTGTTACCGTTGATATGGTTACAGAAGGCGCTTTAGTAGACGGTGTTCTTCAACCCGGTGACGTGTTCGTAAGCATAGAACATAACGGCGTTACAAGCTATTGCACAAGAATGTTTATCGTTGTTGACTATATGTTAAAGGTTCGCCCCGGTGATAAAATTACCGTAACCTTTATAAGAAACGGTGAAACCATGCAACATACTTTTACTTTAGAAAGTAAACACTTTACAAATATTGCATAAAAAGGTGTTAAAATGAAAATTACTCTTAATGAAAACAAAGAAGTTGTTCAAGCCGTTCAAGAAGGCTTAAAAAGAACGGGCGGTTATTGTCCCTGTAGAATGGAAAGAACAGAAGAAAATAAGTGCATGTGTAAAGAATTCCGTGACCAAATAAAAGATCCGGAATTTGAAGGCTATTGCCATTGTTATTTATACTATAAAAGCAAATAAAAGAAAAAAGGCAGTTCAAAAAGGACTGCCTTTTCTAATAGAAATAAACTTATAATTGCTATTGACATATTAAAAAACCTATGGTAAAATAGTGGCGTAAAAACAAAAAAGGAAGAAATTTTATGAAAAAGTCTAGCATATTTAAAATTTTAACTTTGTTTTTAACTTTTGTGATTTTTTCTTGCTGTTCAGGGTGCTTTTTATCTTTTGTGGACTACATTAAGGAAAGAAAACTTCAAAAAGTACTAGAAATACAAAAAAAACAAAAAGCTTTGGCGGATGCCCTTGTTCCCGAAATTGAGGGTTATATCTTTGAAGCTGTGCCAATGGATGCATTTAAAAATCAAGAAGATTGGGAATCCCAAGGGTTTAAGACCTTTGCTGATTTTTTTCGCGGTGGCGATATGTTTGAATACAACGTGAAAAAAGATGCCAAAAACACGGAACAATATTTAATTTATCCATCTTTAACAGGTAAGCATGAGAAAGAGCCAATAGGTTACGTAATACCAAAAGAAGAACATAAGAAATATTTTGAAGTGTTTCCTGCTACAAATACTCCAAATGTTTTGTTTTTTAATGGGGAATATTTTATTTATCATGGAATGGTGGCTGACTCTTATTCTGGTAATTGCGCTGGGGTTATAGCATTATTTTTATTAGATTTTGAAAAACATGAGATGTATTACGTTGGTTATAGTAAGGGGTGGCTAGAATATGAAATTGAACATAGTGAATTATATGATATTATAAGAGTGTGTTTTAAGCTTACAAAAAATGAAGGAGGGAAAATATGAAGAAATTAAGAATAGTTACAACATTTATACTTTGTTTTATTTTTTTAACTAGCACAGTAAGTGCAATATTTAACGGTTTATTAACAGTAAAGGCTGAATTACTTAGTTAAACTATATTTACTTAAACGGAGAGTTTTACTTGGTAACCAAACAAGAGGAGTTATTATTCCTTCCTAAAAACGAAGAGAGTGAATAGTTAAATAAATAAAAAAGTGGGGATATAAGTCGATTATCCCCACTTTTTGTATGTTTTTTTAATATAATTATCTGTTTAATTCTTCCTTTTTTACAACGGTGTAGCCTTTAATTCCGTGGCGGTTAAATAATCCGCGTTTATCAATAGCAATTAAGGCAATTGCTAATATTAAAATAGCTGCGGTAACCAAGATTGCAATATATAAACCGCGAGTTCCCGTGCTACCTTCCTTAGAGTCTGCCCACATAACGTTTAAGCGTTCAAGCTCTTCGTCTGTAAAGTTACGCATAACGGTGCATCTGGTAACTGTATCATAATCTGGGTATTGCGCGCTAAACTGTCTGCCTAAAACGTCGGTGAAAGCAACGTAAGAGCGGTTGCTATCTGCTCGCCCAAACAAGTAGGAAAGATCAACTGCAAAAACCTCTACTTCTTCGGTAGAGCCGTCCTCGTTTTCCATTTCAACGAAGAATTTACCATCTCTTTCAGTGACGTCGTCACTACCGTAAGCATAGCCGTCCTCACCTATCAAGTAATCGAATATTTCATCAGTTGCAATAGAGGTAGTGTAGCCAATATAATTCATATTGCGGAGTGCTATTTCCGGGCTTTGAACAAAGTTAATAAATTCTTGGGCAAGTGCAACGTCTGCACCCTTAGGCATTACCCACGCATCAAAGAAGATATTGCTACCTTCTTCAGGAACGGCGTAGTAAAGCTCTGCGGTGTTAGCGCCAACCTCGGCAGGGTCTTCTGCGAAGTCAAGCGCGTAAACTGCATCACCGCTCCAAGCAAAGTTAATCCAAATTTTGCCTGCCGCCATATCCTTTTTACCGCTATCAACCTCGTAACCGTAAAGAATATCGTTAAGGGGTTTAAGCGCTTCGCCAACCATAGTTATAGAATCTTCGCCAACGTTGTTAAAGATATCGGTTATAGCCTTGTTGTAATCGCTAACCGCTTGGTCGTAATCTTCTTTGGTAAGCTCGCCTGCCAAATAATCTTGCTTAGCATCTGCAAGGTCGCTGGCTAAATCGTTAAGCTGTTCTTGGTAAACGTAACCGATAGCCAAAATATAACTGTCACGCACGCTGTCTTTAATAGTGCATTTATTTTTATAATCGGAATTCCAAACGGCACTCCAATGCTTAACGTCCTCTTCGCTAACGAATTCAGGGTTGTAAACGAAGCCCATCGTTCCCCACATATAGCAGGTAGCGTAATCGTAAAGACTCTTACCGTCAACACTTAGGTTTTTGAATAGGTTTGCAATATATGGTGAAACACCTGCATCGTAAACGTCAACGTTAACCTCTTTTGTTCTTTGCAAGGGCTCTAGCATATTTTCTGCAAGCATTTTTAAAATCATGTATTCAGAAGGGCAAACTAAATCGTAGTGGTTAGGGTTTAGCTTAAGCTCGCTATACATATTTTCGCAAGTGCCTTGGGTAGAGTAGTTAACTTCAACCTCAACGCCGTGTTTTTCAAAATAGTATTGCTTAAAAGCATCAATAACGGAAGGAATACCTTCTTCCTCATCGCCGGCGTCAATGTAATCTTCCCAGTTCATAATATTAAGCTCAACAACTTCTTCTGCGTGAACTAATTTTTGTGTGGGGAATAAGGTGAGTATAAGTGAAAGTGAGAATAATAAAGCCAATAATTTTTTCATGCCTTCACCCCCATTAGCGCGAATTTGCTTTTCTATTCACGCGTACGTTGTTGATGATAACAACAGAGATTACCACTACGAAAATAATAGTTGATAAAGCTCTTAACGCGGGAACTGAAGTGTTTGCGCCACCTTTCGCGTATGCGTTGTAGGTGTAGGTTGAAATAGTGTCTAAGGTAGTGGGCTTAGTGAAGGTGGTTACTATGTAATCGTCTAAGCTCATAGTAACTGCTAGCATAAAGCCTGAAAATACGCCCGGTAAAATTTCGGGAAGTATAATAGAAAATAACGCCTTGGTCGGGGTTGCGCCCAAATCCAAGCCTGCTTCGTATAGGTTGGGGTTTAGCTGTTTTAGTTTAGGTAATACGTTTAAGTAAACGAATGGGAAGCAAATTACAACGTGCGCAATAATTAAAGAAGCCCACGTTCTGTAAAAGCCAAAAAATACGAAGATCATTGCTAGTGATAACGCCGTTACTATTTCTGCGCTTATTACCGGGATTTGCGTTGCTCCGCCCATAAGCTTTTGCACTTTCTTTTTAGAGTAGAAAGTGCCAATAGCACCCACCGTTCCTAAAACGGTAGCAATAGTTGCAGAAACAAAAGCAAGAATTAAAGTGTTGTAAACCGCCTTTAAAATCTTTTCGTTAGAAAATAGCATTTCATATAAGCTAAAGTTCCATTCGGTTGACCAAGTACCTATTTCCTTTGAAGCGTTAAAGCTGTAAACTACAAGCAGTAAAATAGGTGCGTATAAAAAAGCCAAAACCAAAAAGATATATCCGCGTTGAATGAATTTTTTTACCATAATCCGCTCCCCCTTGCAGAAGAATCGTCTTCATTTTGGAATTTACCGCTAATAAACATAGTGGCAAATATAAAGAGTAATAGAACTAACGCAATAGCGCTACCTGCGTTCCAGCTTCCTGCCGTTCCTGAGTTAAACTTGTTTTCTATAAGCTTACCGATAATGGTTACCTTACTGTTGCCAAGAGTATCGGAAATAACGTAGCTGGTAGTGGTGGGTAAAAATACCATCGTAATAGCGCTTGCAATCCCCGGCATAGATAGGGGTAAAGTGGTGTTAATGAACGTATAGGCGGGTTTTGCACCTAAATCTGACGATGCTTCTAATAGATTTTTATCTAGTTTAGAAAGCACTGTGTAAAGGGGTAATATTGTAACGGGTAAGTAATCGTAAACCATACCAACAATAGTGTTAAAGTAATTCATATTACCGCTTTTGTATGCACCTAAAAGATATAAAAGCTCTTTCATAGCAGCCGTTCTTAAAACGAAGTTTATCCACATGGGTAGTATGAATAAAAGTAAAAGAACGCTTGATTTTTTCATAGAGCTTCTTGCCAAAATATACGCAACGGGGTAGCCGATAACTAAGCAAAGCACCGTTGATAAAAATGCAATACCGAAGCTCCTTACTAACACGGTAAGGTTAGTGGGACTTTTAAAAAACTGAGTGAAGTTTTTTAAGGTAAAAGCGCCGGTGCTATCCGTAAACGCGTAATAGGCAATTAAAAGTAGCGGGAGTATAACGAAGATAAGCAAGAATAGGGCGTACGGTATGCCCAAATGCTTTCTGGAAAATTTAAGCGCTCTCATTTCTTTTCTACCACCTTTAGCGTAAGCTTAATCTTTTCAGGGGGGATTTTAACGCTTACCTTATCGTTTTCATTCCAAACGTATTCGGTATCAATAACGAAGTCCTCTTCTTCCTCAAAGGTTCTAACTATAACCTGATAGTGGTCGCCCTTGTATATGATAGAAACGATTTCACCGCATGAATCGCCGTCGTCCTCGTTATCTATAATTTCTATATCCTTAAGTCCGATTTCAACCTTAACGGCAGTACCTGTTAAATCAAGCTGTTCGCCCGTGGGAAGAACTAAATAACCTTCATCATCAAGGTAAGAATCGGGGTAAAGCTGTGTAACGTCACATTCAAATTCGCCCTCTGCAAATTCAACCGTATTACGCTTGGTAATAACGCCGTCGTAAACGTTAGAAACGAACTCCTTGTGCATGATATGAATATCAAAGGGCTTAATTATTATGCTTGCTCTTTCGCCAACTTCGCGTTGTTGAGTGTCTTGAATAACGATTTCGTTATTGCCAATAGCCATAGCCATTTCGTAGTGAACACCCTTGAAAATACTGGAAGTTATAACGCCATCTACCTGACCTAAGCCTTCGTCAACTAAGAATACGTCCTCTGGGCGAACAACAACGTCAACCTTTTCGTTGATTTCAAAATCGTCTACCATTTCAAAGGTCTTGCCAAGGAAACGTACCTTGTTTTTTGCAACTATAGTGCCAGAGAAAATGTTACTTTCGCCAATAAAGTCTGCAACAAACGCACTCTTGGGTTCGTTGTAAATATCTGTGGGTGTGCCTATTTGTTGAATAATACCGTCCTTCATAACAACGATAGTATCACTCATTGTAAGCGCTTCCTCTTGGTCGTGCGTTACGTAAATAAAGGTAATGCCAAGCTTTTTGTGAATTTCCTTAAGCTCTAACTGCATATCCTTACGCATCTTAAGGTCAAGTGCACCTAAAGGCTCGTCTAAAAGAAGAATTTCGGGCTCGTTAACAATTGCTCTTGCAATCGCAATACGTTGTTGCTGCCCGCCTGAAAGGGTTGTAACGTCACGCTTTTCAAAGCCCTCAAGGTCTACCATCTTAAGCGCTTTTTTAACCTTTTCCTCAATTTCCTTGCGGGTAAGCTTTTCTATTCTGGTTTTTGTTTTTCCCGCCGCGTTTTGATAGGTTACCTTAACCTTTTTAAGCTTTAAGCCGTACGCGATATTATCGTAAACGTTAAGATGTGGGAATAACGCGTATCTTTGGAAAACGGTATTGATAGGTCTTAGGTAAGGTGGCATATCGGTAATATCCTTTCCGTTAAGTAAAACCTGACCGCTATCGGGCATTTCAAAGCCTGCAATCATTCTTAAGGTGGTAGTTTTTCCGCAACCGGAAGGTCCTAAAAAGGTGATAAATTCACCCTTTCTTATGTATAAATTTTGATTATCTACAACTACCGTTCCATCATAAGATTTGGTAATATTTATTAGCTCAATGATTTTTTCTGCCATTATAGTTATCTCCTGTAAAAATAAAAAAAGTTAGGCTATAGCGCGATTATCGGCTATTTTTAGCCTTAAACGCTTAAAAAGTAGGTGGTGTTGAAATCCAAATAAAAACCGCTTCCGTCTTTTTTTGATTTATAATGTAGTGCGGTTTATCTGCTTTGTAGTAAAAGCTGTTTCCCTTTTTGCACACGAATTTTTGTTTGCCCAAGCATAGCGTTATCTCGCCTGAAATAACGTAGCCGAATTCCTCACCCTCGTGGGGGACGTCTTGCTGGGTTTGACAGTGTGGTGAAAGGTTTATTCTCACAGGCTCCATCATATTCTTTTGAGCATTAGGAATTAACCAGTTAGTGGTTAACCCTTCATCTTGTTTTTCAATAAATTCCTCTTCCGTATAGACGATTTTTTCATCCTCGTCTTCTGCAAAGAAATCCTTTAAGGAAGAGCCAAGTGCTGCTAGAATATCAACCAGCGTTGCAATTGAAGGGCTGGTTAAATCATTTTCCAGTTGTGAAATATAGCCTTTAGTAAGCTCGCATCTATCGGCAAGCTCACCTTGGGTAAGATTACAAGCGTGTCGCAATCGCTTAATTTTTTCGCCAAGTAACATAACTCCTCCTTTGGGTTATTTTAATTAAACAAAAAGTTTAATAAAACTAAACCACGACATTATTATATATATATCATATATATATTGTCAATTATTTTAAAGGTTTTTAAAAAAATAATAACAAAAAATTTAAAAAAAGGGGTTAAATAAAGTATAAATTGGTGTAAATCGGGGTATAATTTACTTTTTAAGCAAAAAATTGCAATAAAAAAGCTCGCTTTGGTAGCGAGCTAAATAAATTTTGACTGTTAAAGTAGGTGCAATTAGAGTATTGTTAACAGCACAGTGTTATTTAATCTTTTTATCTTCTACGTTCAAGGAATAAAAAATCTTGGGGTTAACCTCTTTAAGCCCTTCAACGAAGTTATCAAATTCATCGGGATTAATATTAATAGCAATAAAACTTTCATCAGAAAAGGTAAGTGCCAGCTTATTGCTTGCTCTAAAATGAGTTGCCGTTGTAATATCTTTAATATCATACTTATTTTTAACAAGCCCCCAGCACAAATGAAGCTCTTTATCGGTAATTACGTACTTAGAAGCGAACATTGCAGGGGGAATAAAAAGGAATGCAGCAATACCAATAAGCACGCAAAGAAGTGAGCCGATGTAGGAATAAGAGGTTACGTCGGGTAGTTTAAGAAGTTCAAGAAAGCGCACCGTATTGGTATAAATGCAGTAGCCTGCAAGAATTAGCCCTAGAATAAATAGTACCCAAAGCACTGGCGTAAGTTGATATTTAAATGATTTTTTCATATTTCACCGTTTAATTTTTATAAACTGTTTTGTTTAAAACTATTTTAGCACACATTTTTTAAATTTACAAGAAAATTAGTGCTCTTTTTTTAAACGCAAAAAAATTTAAAGGTAATTTTTTCACTTTTGCCTTATATAAAAGGGTAATCGTTGACTAATTTTGTAAAATATTATACAATATAAGGGCGATTGAGTTTTTAAGTCAGTAGCCAAGAATTTTTGCGGAGTGCAATATGAGTGTTCTAGAAATTAAAAATTTAACACATCGTTATGATGATAAATTTATTTTTAACGATGCCTCGCTTACCATTAACAATGGTGAGCATATTGGCGTTGTTGGGTTAAACGGCGCAGGTAAATCTACCTTTATAAATATTATTGCAGATAAGCTTACCTATGATGAAGGTGAGGTTATTTGGCTTCCTAACGTAAGAAAGGGATATTTAGATCAGCACGCAACCTTAAACGGTGAGTTAACGGTTATGGAATATTTAACGGGCGCCTTCGATTATCTTTATGAATTAAACGATAAGCTGGAAGCACTTTACGCATCTATGGGCGAACTTGACGGTGAGGAGCTTGATAAGGCGATAGCAAAAAGCTCACGCATGCAAGAAAGATTAGAAAACGAGGGCTTTTACGATTTAGAAGCTAAGGTTAAGAGGGTTGCTAACGGGCTTGGTGTTAACTTTTTTGGTTATGATACAAAAATCGGCAGACTTTCAGGGGGTGAAAGGGCAAAGCTTATGCTTTCTAAATTGCTTCTTTCAGAACTTGATATAATGCTACTTGACGAACCAACAAACTTCCTTGATATAGAGCACATTGATTGGCTTGTTAAGTATTTGAATTCCTTTAAAAAAACCTTTATAGTTATCTCGCACGACGTTAAATTTTTAAATTCAGTTGCTAACTTTATAGTAAATATAGAAAACGGATTTATTAAAAAGTATTCCGGCAACTACGATAAATTCTTGGTTCAGCACGAGCAGAACGCTAAGCAGTACGAGGAAGAATATAACCGCCAACAGGAGCAAATAAAAAAGCTTCAAACCTATATAGATAAAAACTCTGCAAGGGCATCTACTGCAGGCATGGCAAACGCTCGTAAAAAACAGCTTGCTAAAATAGAGGTTATGCAAAAGCCCGTAACCTTTTACGACGCGGAATTTAACTTTCCTTCAATAGATTTAAACACTAAGGATTTATTAGAGGTTAAGGATTTAGTTATTGGCTACGATTTTCCCTTGCTTCCCCCTCTTAATATTCATATGCGTTCAGGCACGAAGCTTTGGGTGCGCGGAACTAACGGTATAGGAAAGTCCACCTTGATAAAAACGCTACTAAGAAAAATCCCAAAGATTAGCGGATTTTTTACCTTTCATAACGCAGTAAAAATTGCCTATTTAGAGCAGGAATTACATTTTGGCGAAAGTAACGAAAGCGCTTCACAGTATTATTCAAGATTCTTCCCAAGGGCTAACCCTAAAGAGGTTAGAAATCAGCTTGCAAAGGTGGGCTTAAAAGGGGAACTTGCCGTTAAACCGCTTAAGAATATGAGTGGTGGCGAGCAGATAAGAGCAAAGCTTGCGGTTTTGTGCAACACTCCCTCTAATTTACTTATTCTAGACGAGCCTACTAACCACTTAGACGTCAAGGCAAAGAAGGCTTTAAAGGAAGCAATTGCTAAATACGAAGGGGCATTAATACTTGTTTCACACGAAGAGGATTTTGCCCTTGATTTATGTGACAGTGTTACCTTATTGCGCGATTAACCCCTTCTATAGGTCGATTATCGGCACTTTTTTGCAAAAAAGAAGTTATAATATGTTGATAAAAATTAAATAAATAAAATAACCGCCTAATTAAATTTTTTTAAGATAAGCGGTTTTTTATTTGCCAAAAAGGGAAAAAATATGTATAATAAGAGCAGTTGTGCATCTTGCACAAAAGATAAAGGGAGTTTTTATGGAAAAAGAACTTATATTAGCTTTAAGAGGATTAAAACAAAAAACGGGAATATCTATGGACGTGTACTCTGCATCCTTTAGTTATTTGTATTCAAGCGGTGAAAAAATCCCCTTTGAATATTCAGGTGGATATACGGACGGTATGCAGGATAAAAAGCAAAACTTAACACTTTTCCGTTTTAGGTTTAAAAAAGAAATATATTACGGTGTTATTTCAGGTGTTAGTGAAGTAGAAAAAAATTACGCTCTTTTCATCTGCAGTTACTTGGAAAATAGTGGAACGCAGGAGGATTCACTTTCTAAAGCGGACTTTTTAAGAAGTATAGTTTTAGGGGATTGCAGTAGTATGCAAATAGTTAAATATATGCGTAAATTTGCCATCCCCCCCGTTCCCTGCTACGTGTTAATTGTAACTGCAGGTGCAAGAACTGCAAGTGATATAGTTGAATTTTTAGAAAGTTATACCATTAACGGGTTAGACTCTGCTTCCCTTTTAGCAGATAACTCTTGCTTGTTTGTAAAATACTTAACAAGCGATGGGTACGGTGAATTCCAGTCCCCTGTGGAGTATGCGGAAATTTTTGCAAGATCACTTTTTGAAGAGACGGGTATTAAGGCAAAAATCGGTGTTGGTGGAACTGTTAGAAGTTTATCTGAAAGCATGCAGTCCTATGCTCAAGCAGAAAGCGCGTTAAAAATCAGCGAGGAATTAGGAAGCAAGAATAACGTTCATTCTTATAAGGAATATATGTTGTATAAGATAATTGAGGATCTTCCCCCAATGATGCTTATGAACTATTACAACGTTTTAGTAGACGGTGATGCGAAGAGTATTTTTGCAGATCCTGATATGCTTGGCACCGCAGAAAAGTTTTTAGAAAACAATCTTAACGTAAGCGAAACTGCAAGAAAACTTTATATGCACCGTAATACTTTAACTTACAGGTTAGATAAAATAGAGCGCGCAACCGGGCTTGATATTCGCAATTTTTCTGATGCAATCACCTTTAGACTTTGCGGTTTGCTTTATAAGATTTCTAATAAATAAGTCAGGCTATAGCATCATTAACGGCTATTTGGAGTAAAAATGTTTAAAAATTTTAATATAAAAGACAAGCTAAAAAGCATATTTTCTAAGGAACACTTAAAAATATTTTTTCAGGGCTTAGCGGTAGCTATTATTGCAGCAGCGGTATTCTTTAGCGGATATTTTACACACTATTTTTCTTTAAACGAAGAACTTAAATCTATAGACTTCTTTTTAGATATTTACAAAACTCATTACTACAAGCCCTCAGACGTTAACCCCGTAGACGTATTGGCAGAAGGCATGATGGATATATATTCTGATTACTTTACCGCCGAAGAATACGAGGCGTATCAAAAGGAAGGGCAGGGCTCTAAAAGCGGTTTTGGTATTGGTATAAACGCCTTAAAAATCACTACCGTTTTGGGTAATTCACCGGCAGAAAAAGCGGGAATAAAAACAGGCGGAAAAATAATAGCCTTTAAATTAGCAGAGGGTGCGCATTTTACGTTATGCGAAAATCAAACTCAGCTTACCGATTTTCTTGGCTCTGTAAACAGCGCAGTAACTTTAAAAATACAGTACGGTGAAGAGGTTAAGGAATTCACATTAGCAAAAGCAGAGTTTACTGAAAATTACGTTTTTTACACAGATTCAACCGGTTCTTACCGCTATAACGGTGAAGGAAATAAAATGCTTTTAACCAAATATGAAGGTGAAAAAATCAATCTTCAAAGCGGATGGGGGTATTTAAAGTTAACCCAATTTAACGGCTTAGCTGATGGAACTATGGGTGGAGCAGGTCAGTTTGCAGGTGCGCTTGAGTTGTTTAAGCAAAACGGCAATAGAAAATTAATAATCGACCTTCGCGGAAACGGCGGTGGCTATATATCGATTTTGGCAAACATGGCATCACATCTTTGCGCCACGAATAATAATGAAAAATTCATATGCCAAAAGGCGCGTTACAGCGACGGTAGCACTAGTGATTTTTATGCGCCTATAAGCTGTTATACCGATTACTCTTTTGAAAGTATAATATTTTTAGTAGATTCAAACTCTGCCTCTGCATCCGAAGCGTTGGTTGGCGCAGTATTAGATTATGATAAAAGCAGTAATAACAATATAGTAAAGGTTGTGGTAGAGCCTACTGAAGTTAACGGTGAAAAGGTATATAAAAGTTACGGCAAGGGCATAATGCAATCCTTTTACGTAAACCCACTAACAGGGGAAGCCGTTAAGTTAACCACGGCAGAAGTTATTTGGCCTATAAGCTCTACTTGTATTCATAATATTGGCTTAACCCCCACGGTGGATAGCAGGATTTTTGCCAATACTTTTGGTGATGCAATAGAGTACGCGCAAACTTTATAAGAGGCGATAATCGACCTATAGAGGCACTTTTAAATAAAAGAATAATAAAAATATAAGAAAAAATTAAATAAAAACGCATAAAAAAACACCGCCAAAGGCTTATAGGAAAATAAGCTTTTAAAGCGGTGTTTTTATTGTTGTTGGAAGCTTTTTTAATGAAGGTTATTATTCTTGGGTTTTGGTTTTCTTTTTCGTTTCAAGATTGGTTATGGCATCCATAACCTGTTCCTGTCCGTCTTTAACTGCCTTGCGAACCTTAAAGGAATTTGCGGCAACTAAAGCACCGCCAAGCATACCAAGAACTATACCAAAATAAAATTCTTTATCCATAAATACCTCCTACGCTTTGGTATGTGTATAGGCAAAGCTTTTTATGTAAGAATGAAAAATATTTAACAAATAAAAAGCGATTTTAAGCATTAACTTCTAAGAAGTTAAAGGTATAAAAATTAACTATGCCTTGAATTTTGTTGCCTTTTTGGGTTATATATGTTAAAATTTAAATAAATTTTAAATTGAAAGTGAAGCAAAAGATGAAAAACGATAGAAATAGATTTTTCCTTAGGCGTAAGCTAAGGGGCTTATCAAGTTATTTATTAGCCTTAGGTTGTGTAGCAATAGTAGTATGCTTTTGCTATGCCTTGGGCTATTTTAGAATTATAAATTTACACTCATTGCGTTTTTGGCTAGAAGAGTCCTCTTCGTCTATAGAAAAACCCATGACCGAATTTGCAGATATAACCATAAATTTGTATTTGCAAAACCCGGAAACTGGCGAGTATGAATTAAAGGAAACGCAATATCAGTCCGTAGATCCAACGGAAGTTTTCGTGTATGAGCCCGCTACTAGGTTGTATTACACGATTGACTATTGGCGCTCTAATATTAGGGCGGAAGAGCCCAATGATGAAACCGAGATTTGCGTTTATTACGACTGTGAAACCTGCACCGTAACCTTCGTTGGCGGTGCCGGCTCTAGCCTAATTAGCGGTGAAGAAGAGCAGGTTTTAAGAAAGGGCCAAATGCCAAAAATACCTGAATATTATCAAAAGGGTTATGAAATAGTTGGCTATGAGCCACAGTTAAAAAAGACCTATCAAGATACCGAATACGTGGTAGTATGGCAAGAAAAAGAGGCAACGGTTACGCTAAATTTAACATACGGTGCTAGTTTGAAAAGCGAAGATTTTACCCAAGACGCATACAATGAGAACAATTATAGAACCTTATTTAAAGCGGTCACAGATGAGGATTTGCCTTTGCCCATTCCCGAATATTTAGGATATGACTTTATTGGGTGGTATGATAATGCAGAGGGTAGCGGAACCCAATACACTCATATTGCGCAGGGTACGGAAGAGGACGTTGTTTTATATTCCGTATTCAACGCAATCATTTACGAAATGAGCTTTGTTATGGATGAAGAGTATGCCGATGATTATCACTTCACAAGCTTACTTGCTCCGGCAGGTGTTGCGATTAACGCGCCAAAAATTAACCCTGAAAAGCAAATTCCCGGTTACGGCTTGAATTGGTATACAGATTCAAAGTACACTCAGCTTTATACCTTTAGTACGATGCCCACCGATAACACAGTGCTTTACGGCGTTTGGGAAGAAGACGTTGGCAAGGGGATTTTTCAACCTTGTTTAGCAGATAAGTCAATAGATAGCGAAGAGGAATTACTGATATATTTGGATTCTATTGCATTTTTCTATAGTACCGCTTGGACTGATGAAATAGAGATTACGTTTGCTACGCAAGAGGAAATCAAGGCAAATATGGCAACCTATATTTCCAAATTGGAATATTCCATAACGACTACTATAAACTACCAACTGATTACAAAACCTGTTGCAGATGAGCAAAAGTTATATATTTCTGCAAACGTTCCAATAAATTGGATAAATGAAGAGGGCTCGTCATCCACCTCGTATAACAAAAAAACGCCTTACGGCTATTTAGTTAATAACTTCTCTTCCCGTGAAGAGTATGACGATTTTTATATAGAGGGCTTACCCTTTGTTTCAAAGTCAAGCAAGGGTGATTTATTCATTAGCACCTCAAATCAGTTAATTTACTTGGTAGAGCACGGCTATCAACCGCAATTTAAAGAAGGTTCAAAGGCAGAAATTGCTTATGAAAAGGCAAAAGAAGTTTTAAATTCCATTATTGGTGCAGACTTTACTGATTATCAAAAGGTGGTTGCTATTTTTGATTATCTTGCACTTAACGTTCAATACGACCACGCGGCAACACTGCTAACTACTAATGAGTGGGGTAAGTACGATGCCTTCACTTTAGAGGGTGTGTTTAACAATAAAAAAGCTGTTTGTGACGGTATTGCGAAGGCATTTTCGCTTATGTGTAATATGGAAGGTATTCCTTGCGTAAGAGTGAGTGGAAACGAGCACGCTTGGTGCAGGGTTAAAATTAACAACCGTTGGACCGTTATAGATCCAACTCACGGCAATACTCAAATAGATAACACGAATAAAAGTATTTTGGCGCACGAGCATATTTCAATGACGGACGATGTAAAAGAAACCTTTTATGACGGTAACGGCTATTCATCTTCCGATTATGCTAACGTAGTAGCGGATTATACCTTTAATTATTATGAAAACGCATACTATACCTATAACGGGGAAAAGTATAACTTGATTATTAGTGATAAAGAGGAATTAGAAAGATTGATGAATTATTGTTTAAAGCAAGATTCCATTGATGATTCAATGATTGATTTTTGCTACGTTGGGGATAAATTAGATCTTCTTTTATCAAATATTTCAGAGATGTTAAGCGGTAAAAACGTAAGCTATTCTACCGTAAAAACTCAAACGGATTACGGTACCGTCGTTAAAATAATGTTTAAAAGCAAAGGTGAATAAATGCAAGAAAGATTAAATAAAAATATAGCGATTTTGCGCGAGAAATTAAAAGATCAGTATAATGCAGATAAAACAGGGCACACAGCCGACCACTTAGAAAGAACTCTTGCCTATGCTTTAAATATTGCCAAAAAAGAGGGCGGAAATATAGTGGTTATAGGCGTTTCTGCCTACGTGCATGACGTTCACAGAATAATGGGCGCTCAGCTTGGCAGATTTTGCGCGCCCGTTGAAAGTCTAGATAAGGTTGCCCAAATTATTGCCGATTTAGATTTAACTAAGGAAGAGCGCGAGCATATTCTTTACGCGGTAGAGCATCACGAGGAATATTCATTCGGCAAGGAAAAGGTTACAGTTACCGATATAGAAAGTAAAATCTTGCAAGATGCAGATAACTTAGATGCAACCGGGGCAATTGCTATAATTCGCTCTTTTAGGTACGGTTTGGCGCACGGTATGCCCGATTACGATCCTACCGTTGACTTCTATCAAAACGAGTATAGCGAAAGCGTGAACGATAAATCTACCCTTCATCACTTATATAATAAATCGCTTAGAATCGGTGATTTTATGCACACGCAAACGGCTAAGGAAATAGCTAAAGAAAAGATGAAGTTAATAAAAGATTTTATTGATTTGTACGTTAAAGAATTTAACTGCGATTTTTAAAAATATTTACTAAAAGTGAGGCTATATATCTGTTAATGCCATATTTTTATGTCTTATTAGATAAAAAAATACAATGAAAAAACTAACAAATAAAAGCATAAGTAAAAACTCTTTAAAATTAACACTTCTATGTTTCTTCGTGTATTATTTTGCATACCTAGGGCGCTATTCTTACAGTTCTAACATAAATGGGGTAATAGACTATTTTTCAATTTCTAAGGCGAATGCGGGAAGTATAGCAACCTGCTTTTTTATCTCTTACGGTATAGGGCAGGTTATAAACGGCTTGCTCTGTAAAAAGTATAATGCAAGAATTGCAATATCTCTTGCCTTGGTGGTATCCGCTTTAACCAATCTACTTTTTCCGGTGCTTGGCGAAAACGGCTTTGAGTATTTAAGATGGATTTGGCTTTTAAACGGCTTTGCTCAGTCCGTTTTATGGTCCTCTATAATAAGACTTTTAAACGAAAATTTACCTAAGAGTAGCTTATCCGGCGCAATTTTTATAATGGCATTGCCCGTTTCTATAGGCACGTTTAGCATATACGGCTTAAGCTCGCTTTTATCTGCATTAAACGTGTCTTTCAAGGGTGTGTTTTTAATTGCGGGTGTATTGCTGGTAGCTATCGCGCTAATTTGGTTTATTAGGGTAGACGTGTTAAAGGGTGCTTGCTATAATGAGCGCAATGCACAGCAGGAAGAGGTTGTTGTGGCAGATAATAAAGTGGAAAACAGGGGTAAACTAGAAAAGAGCCTCTTAATTTCATTCGGTGTGCTTGCACTATTTGCAATTATCAACAACTTTGTTAAAGACGGCTTAACCACTTGGCTCCCGGTAATTATGAAGGAAAAGTATCTTTTAGATGATGCTATTTCTATTTTTCTAACCTTGTTCTTACCTTTCTTTGCAGTTTTTGGCAGTACGCTTGCTATTTTTCTTAACCAAAAGCTTAAAAACCACATATTGGTTTGCGGTGTTTTATACCTTGCCGCATTCTTACTTTTTGTACCGGTTATACTCTTTTTTAACCAAAACTACTGGCTTTTAACCTTGGTTTGCTTCATACTTATATCATGCGCAATGTCAGGTGTAAATAACGTTATAACAAACATATTTCCCATGCTTCATTCAGGCAAAATAAACGCCGGAACGTTAGCCGGTGTAATGGATGGATTTTGTTACGTTGGTAGTGCAATCACTGCATACGGAATTGGTTCATTAGCAGATAATTTCAGTTGGGAAACGGTGCTTTATTTATTCATTTCAGTTTGCTTATTTACCATTTTAATCTGTGCCGTTTATATTATTGCAACAAAACTAAAAAATAAGCAAAAGTGCGAATAATCGCGCTATAGCCCATTTTTTACACACTTAATTTTAGATTAGCAGGAGGAAAAATTGAAGAAATATTGGTATCCGCTAGATAATGCGGCAAAAATTTATCCGCCTAATACTAACGCTTCTTCCCCCTTCGTGTTTTCTTTCACGGCAAGGCTTAGTGAAGAGGTTGATCCAGAGGTTTTACAACAAGCAATAAACGTACTTTTATTAAAAATGCCCACCTTTAAAACGCG
>JAZSMG010000048.1:0-1701 GCA_045535775.1 Christensenellaceae bacterium
TCTTTCATTGCAATACAAGTTTCGTAAGTCAAGCCGTATTCTTCCTCTATATGTTGTTGCATATATGCAAGGTCGGTATCAATCTTAGTAAGGGCAACCCTTTCATCAGATAAACGTTGAGAAATACGGTTAAGCTCAGAAATAAGCATTTGTCTACGTAAATCATCTTGTTGAACAAGTTCTGCAAGTTGGAATTTTCTAGTTTTAATTCTATCCAATTCTTCGCGTTTTACGTTCAAACCGCTTTGCTCTTCACTGCTTAAAGCGATTTTTTCTATTTCCCTACGCTTTTTATCGATAGTTTCAAGATTTTCTTCAATTAAACGCTTGTTTTGTTCAATATTTTCTATTGCGTCCTTTTTATCAGCTTCTAAGCGCGCAATTTCTTCACGAGAACTTGAAATATCTGCGTTTAATGCGGCAAGAGTTCTTTGAAGCATTAAATTTTCATCAATCAACTCTTCCCTTCTTCTTCTTAAATTATCATATTCAGACTGATGTCTTATAGCATCAGAAGAAGCAGAAGCCCTTGCTTCTGTTAACTTTTCGTTATCCTCTTCAATATTACTATACTGGCGCTTAATTTCTTCCAAACGTTCACTTATTTGTTTTACTGAACCTTCGTTAAGTTTAATTTCCGCCTCAACCTCAGCCAAAGTCTTTTCTAAAGCAGAGTTCTTTTCCTTTAAAATAGCTAATTCTTGCTTGCTATCATTCAAAGAAGTTTCCTTTTTCTCTAAATCCGCAATCATATCATTAACTTGTGCTAAAGATCTTTCTTTATTTTCATTTAAAGACTTTAATTCAGCAGTTTTAGCAGATAAATCCTTTTCAATTTGCTCTAACATTCTATCAGTAGCAAGTAAATTTGAACTGTTTGAACGCTTAGAACCACCAGTCATTGAACCGGAGGGATTAACTAAATCACCATCTAAGGTAACAATTTTAAATGAGAAACGATAGCGCTTAGCAATTGCAACTGCGTTTTCAATCGTGTCACAAATTAAAGTATTGCCTAGAAGGTGCTGAATTATATTTTCAAAATAAGAATCGTACTTAACAACCGATGTTGCAAGACCTAACGCGCCCCTTTCTTTAACAGCGCTAAGTAAATCATCATTACTTCTACGCACCTTCATTGAAGAAATGGGTAAGAAGGTTACTCTACCACCGCCGTTCCTCTTTAAAAACTCAATTAAATACTGAGCATCATCAGGTGTATCAGTAATAACGTTGCTCGCTGCACCGCCAAGTAGTGTTTCAACTGCCGTTTCATATTTAGAATCGGTTTTGATTACAGAAGCAACCAAACCCTTAACCTTTGCACCTATCGTGCTATTATTCTTCGCAGCAAGCATAAGGTTTTTAACGGAATCAGGATAACCGCTGAAGGATTCCTTCAAACCGCTATAAACGTTCTTCCTTGCACTTAATGAAGATATATCTGCATTTAAAACGTAAATTTTATTATTAATCTGTGAAATATATTCGTTAGTAGAACGAATTGCGCCTTCTTCATCTTCAATTGATGCCTTTAAGTTAGCTATTTCTTTAAGCAATCTTTCAATTGAAAGTTCGCATAAGGTTTTTTCCTTAATTAAAGCATCTCTTTTTTCAGTAAGCACAGCCATACGTTCAAGCACCTCTTGCTGTTGAGATGAAATAACGCTTTGCTCACCTGCTAACGCACCTATATTCATT
>JAZSMG010000095.1:0-8468 GCA_045535775.1 Christensenellaceae bacterium
GGGACTCAAAATCCCGTGATGGCGACATCGTGTGGGTTCGACCCCCACCAGCGGCACCAACATCCGGGTTTGATACAATTAGTATGTGTCAAACCCTTTTTTAAATTTTACAAATTAAGACTAACTTTATTAAAAAGAATAGATTTATGAGGTAAAAATGAAAAAAGTTATTGTTATTATTTTGTCATTAATTTTAACGTTTACCGCTTTTGCGTGTGTTGGGCCTAAAACTAGTGATATAACAAACTCTAACAGCTCCACCACTTCTTCCGGGTCTAACACCCCTACTGATTCTTCAAGTTCCACTAATCTTAATAGCTCTACTGAAAGCGAAGAGGATAACACACCAGACGCGGATGCACAACTTTTAAATTGTCAGCTCGATAGCGAAAACGCACCAAGTCTTTTAGGTGATAATAATCAATCAACCAAAATTTCAGACGGAATAGAATTTCTTTATAGTAACGCGTTTACAAACAATGAAGATTCACATGTTTCGCTCAAGAAAGCAGGTTATATTACCAATTTAACCCCACTTGGGGACCTTAGAACTGTAACAATTAACTATGAATTTATAAACTCAGAAAATCCCGAAGAACAAAATAAAATGGGTTTTGGATATTTGAAATATAGAATTGGCAGAAATTTTATAGACAATCCTAACGACTACGGAATCAACATAACTACCGTTGGTAGCGAGTACGTAATCGACCTATCTGAAAACTCAAATGACTTTTTTATCAGTTTTTGGACTCCTAGATACGTTCAAATTAATTATCTCTCATTCACGTACGCAGAGGACGAATACACTCCCTATTATTCCGACTTCACCATTCAATTATTCAGCACAAACGACCTACATGGGCAAGTTAACCCAGACGGCGGTTACAATCCCGGTCTTTCAAAGCTTACTGCAAATATGCAATCTTTAGCAAGCCAGAACGATCAATTCAACATTTTTGTAGATCAAGGTGATATTTACCAAGGGACCGCCGAAGCAGGTCTTTCATACGGTTATAATATGGATGACTTCCTTCTTGCAAACGGATATGAATCAAGCACTCTTGGAAATCACGAGTTTGACTGGGGCGAACAAAGAATTATTGACCACGTTAATTATTCTGCCACTACCATTTTAGCAAATAATATTAGATACACAAAAAACAACACCTCTCCAGAATGGGCAACCCCATATAAGCTTGTTTCACGTAATGGCGTTAAAATTGGTATAATTGGTGCTATTGGTGATGTAAAAAGTTCAATTTCAGCCTCTCAAATACAGGGAATAACCTTCCTCACAGGCAATGCTTTAACCCAACAGATAAAAAGAGATTCTCAAACCTTAAAGGATATGGGAGCAGACTTTATTATTCTATCAATTCACGATGGAAGTGATAGAGGTCAAAGCAATAACGTTTCATATTTATCCCACTATAACGTTCCCACCCTAAGCGGTAGCTACGTTGACCTTGTTTTAGAAGGACATACACATAGTCGTTATAGATATTACGATTCTAAAGGTGTTTGGCACTTACAAAACTACTCTAACGGTTCAACTTTCTTCTTATCAAAGTTGCAATGCACTTACGAAGACGGAGATTATAAGGTATCTTTATCCACGTCAAGTCAGCCTATTTATTACTCGTCAACGTCTTCAAACAACGATAAGGTAATGGATGAAATAGATAATTGGTATAGAACCTATAAATATGGTAAATTACAAAGCGAAATCGTAGGTAAAAACGTTCCATTTATGGATGATAGCACCTTTGAAGATTTAACGGCAAAGACCTACTATGAGTTCGGTATGGAAATGACCAAGGGAACTAAATATGAAATCGTTTTAGGCGGTGGATTCTTACAAACTAGAACACCATACGATTTAGCAGGCGGTACTGTTTTATACGGCGATATATTTAATTTATTACCCTTTGATAACGATTTGGTTTTATGCTCTATTTCCGGCAGTGATTTAAAGAGTAAATTCCTTAACTCAACAAACAGCAGTTATCATATATACTCATCAATAACCTCAAACCAAGTAGTTAACAGTAATACCTATTACATTTTAACCGACTCTTATACAAGTGATTACAGCACAAATAATTTAACTGTTATAACAAACTATACTGCGACCAATTCACTTTACCCAAGAGATTTAGTTGCAAAATATCTAAAATCTAAATATTTATAATATAAATGAGGGATTACGGTTCAACAACGCGAACCTAATCCCTTTTTTCTTACTGCAATTTAATATTATTCTTTAATATATAATCTTTAATTTTCTCAATTGATTTCTTTTCTATACGCGAAATATACGAACGTGAAATTTTTAAAAGAGCGGAAACTTCGCGTTGACAAAGCGGTCTATTACCTTTTAACCCAAATCTTAATGAAATAACTGAAAATTCTCTTTCCGTTAAGCATTCTTTAATAGTTTTAGTAAGTTTTTCATAAAATAAATTTTGCTCCACTTGATTTAGTACGCTTTCTTCATCAATTGAAAGCAAATCCATAAGAGTTAATTCGTTCCCGTCTTTATCGCAACCGACTATTTCCGATATAGAAACGTCTGCTTTATATTTCTTATTTGCCCTTAAAAGCATTAAAATTTCATTTTCTATACATCTTGCAGTATAGGTTGCAAGCTGTGCACCTTTAGAAAAATCATAACTGTTTATTGCCTTCACTAATCCTATTGTTCCAACCGAAATTAAGTCCTCGTTATCATATGAACCTTGATACTTTTTTACAATATGCGCAACCAAGCGTAAATTATGTTTAATTAACATTTCCTTTGCTTGCATATCCCCGTTTTTAAATGCAATTAAATATTTACGCTCATCTTCTTTTGATAATGGTTTTGGAAAACTGTCACCACCGATTGAAGCACAAAAAAATACTAATTTTCCAATTATAAAAGATAAAAATTCGGCAAACATTAACATTCTCCATAAAAAGAATGTATGAATTTGCCGAATTTTATATTCCAATTATTTATAGTTCACTAAAAATATTAAATTTAAACAACATATCTTACTTACGTAAAATATCCCCTGCCTGCAATTTAACGTTAGTATAAAGACGTAGTTTTTGTTGAACCAACTTAGCATCTTCTACAATATTACCCTCTAAATCAGTTAAATGTTCAACGGTTATACGCTCATTAAAGCTTTCAGTTGGCGATAAAACCTCTAATACATCACCCAATTTAAACCTATTACGCATTTCAATCAAGGCATAATTCCCATTCTCATCAGTTACGTAGTCTAAAACTAAAGCCATAAAAGTTCTGTCACCGCGACTTTGTGAATCATCATAATTAACAGTATTTGGATTATCACCTAAAAAATAAGCAGTCGTAAATGCTCTATGTGCAGTTTTAGAAACTTCCTTTTCAAATAATAAATCATCTTTATAAGATGAGCCTTGGTGCTCATAGCAATCAATAGCCCTTCTATAAGCATTTATTACGGTAGCTAAATAGTATTCACTTTTCATTCTTCCTTCTATTTTTAGCGAAACTGCACCGCTATTATAAAGTTCATCTAAATAACTAATCAAATTCAAGTCTTTACTGTTTAGAATATAAGTCCCGCGAGAATCCTCTTCAATAGGCAAAAATTCGCCATCTTTTTTTGATTTTTCGCGAATTTCATATTCCCACCTACAACATTGAACGCAAGCACCACGATTACTTTCCCTACCTGTTAAGTAATTAGAAAGCAAACACCTACCGCTGTACGAAATACACATCGCACCGTGTATGAAAACCTCTATTTCTCCACCGCAATACTCGCTTATTTCCTTAACTTCTTTTAGCGAAAGTTCACGCGCAAGCACAATTCGTTTTACGCCTTGATCAACCCAGAACTTGGCAGTAAACTTATTCATCGTACTCGCTTGCGTGGAAAGATGAATTTCAAGCTCCGGCGCGCAAGATTTAATAAGCATAATAACGCCGGGGTCAGAAACTATAACAGCATCAACTTTTATTTGGTTTAAATACTTTAAATAATCTTCCAATAGGGCAAAATCAGCATTTTTGGCAATTATATTTACGGCAACGTAAATCTTTTTACCCTTTTTATGCGTATATTCGGTTGCTAAAGCTAATTGATCGCGGTTGAAATTTTCGCTTAAAGCGCGCAAAGAAAAATCAACGCCGCCAACGTAAACGGCATCCGCTCCATAATATAACGCAGTTTTGAGTTTTTCAAAATTACCCGCTGGGGCTAACAATTCAAAATTCTTCATAATCCTAATTATAATATGCTATTAAAACGCCGTCCCCAACGTCAATAACACTTGTAACGTAATTTTTATCTTGTGTAAGCTCATCTATAAATGCTCTTAAATTTCTAACGATAGTCATATCTCTGTGAGGTGGTTTTTCGCATTCAACCAATCCCCTAAACAACACGTTATCTGCAAACAAAACCCCACCCTTTACCAATAACCTTTTTAATTCAGGTAAATAATCATAATATCTTGCCTTTGCTCCATCTAAAAAGATAAAATCATAGCCGTGATCTAAAAATTTAATAATATCCCCGGCATCACCAAAATAACAGGTTGTCCTATCCATCTTAGCGTGCTTTTCAAAATTGATTTTTGCCTCCTTAAAGCTCTCTTCATTAGCCTCTATAGTAACTAACGTTGCATTAGGACAGGCATCGAGCATACAAATCCCACTCATACCCGTGGCTGTACCAATTTCTAAAATTTTCTTGGGGTTTTTAATTTTTAAAGTAAGCAAAAGCAAATTAAGGCTTTCATCTAAAATTGTGGGGATTCCATTCGCCTTGTATTCTTTACGCATATTAGAAATATCTTCATTTATGCTAACGTGTACTTTTGATTTAGTAAATTCACTCATTTTTCATTCTTCACTTACAGTTTAGTAATAACTGGAACTATCATTGGTGTATTTTTGGTCTTTTTATAAATATAATTTTTTAAAGCCTTTCTAAGTCTTTGTCTTAATTCCGGTGTATCCTCTTTAACGTCAAAATCATTAACAGTTCTATAAACAATATTCTTGCAATCGTTAAGTTGCTCATCACATAAAACCACACCCTTTAAGATAAAACTCGGTTCTTGAATAAATTCACCCGTTTCAGCGGAAATAAAAGAGAATGCAACTAATATTCCGTCTTCCGCTAGATGCAATCTATCACGAACTAATGATGAGGCATCGTCAATAGTAAGCCCGTCAACAAGTTTACTACCTGCATGAAAACTCTCACCTCTTTTCATAGATTTATTAGTAAACTCAACTGTATCTCCAATATCACAAATTAACATATTCGACTCTCTCATCCCAAGTTCTTTTGCCAATATGGAATGCTTTTTTAGATGTCTGTATTCACCGTGTATTGGAATGAAAAATTTAGGCTTCAAAAGTGAATGCAGAATTTTCAATTCCTCTTGACAAGCATGACCTGAAACGTGAATACTATTTAAGTCATCATAAATAACCTCTGCACCTTTGCGGTATAAATTATTTATTACGTTATAAATACTTTTTTCGTTCCCTGGAATGGGGCTTGCAGATATAACAATCGTATCGTTAGAATTTACGTGTACCTGATTAACATCATCCGAAGCAAGCCTTGTTAACGCACTCATTGGCTCACCTTGACTGCCGGTTGAAAGAATAACCAAATCTTTATCTTGAATATTCTTTACCCTATCTATATCAACCACTACACCGTCAGGTATAGTCATTTCACCAATATTTTTTGCAGTTTCTGCAACGTTAATCATGCTTCTACCTAAAAATGCAACCTTTCGCTTGTATTTTACCGCAAGATTAATAATTTGCTGTATTCTGTAAACATTACTAGCAAAAGTAGCAATAATCAACCTTCTTTTTAGGTTGGAAGCAAAAATTTTGTCAAGTGTTTCACCTACCACGCGCTCACTCATAGAGTAGCCTTCCCTTTCAACGTTAGTAGATTCACACATAAATAGCAACACACCTCTTTTTCCTATTTCAGAAAATCTGGTTATGTCGGCTATATCACCGTTTATAGGTGTTAAATCAATTTTAAAGTCACCTGAATGCACAACAACACCAACGGGAGTTGTTATAGCAAGGGCACATGAACCGGCTATCGAGTGGTTTACGTTAACAAATTCAACGGTAAAGCATCCAAGTTTAACTCGACTAGAGGGTTTTACGCAATTCATTTTTACACCCTTAACACCCTGCTCTCTTAATTTATTTTCAGCAAGTGCCAAGGTTAATTTTGTGCCGTACACAGGCATATTAACTTCCTTTAACAAATACGGTAAAGCACCAATATGATCTTCGTGACCGTGTGTTAGAACAATACCTCGCACTCTTTCCCTATTTTGTGCTATAAAAGAAGTATCTGGAATAACTAAATCTATTCCTGGCATATCAATTGAAGGAAAGGTAAGCCCTGCATCAACGATAATTATATCCTCACCGTATTCTAATGCAGTCATATTTTTACCTATTTCTCCAACACCGCCTAAAAAGCGGACTTTAAGATTTTTAATTTTTTTCTTCATTATTCTCCGTTAGAAAATCATTTATACCATAAAAAAGAGCGTACGGTTTCGGCGCCCTTTTTCATTTGTAATTAATTTTCGTATTCAGCTAAACTTAATAATAATTTTTCTTTTACTTCAAGGTTCTTAGCAAGCTTCACACGTTCTGCATCAACAACAGCCTTGGGTGCTTTTGCCGCAAATCCGGGATTATTTAGTCTACCTTCTGCAAATTTAATATCCTTTTCCACCTTTTCTAATTCACCCTTTAAACGGGCAATTTCCTGTTGAACATCAACAAGTTCGCCTAATGGAACGTAAATTTCATAACCGGGAAGCATTACAGACAATACCTTTTCCTTAATATCTGCTTTAGCATCTACAAATTTAACCGCTGTTACACCTGCTAATTTTTCAATATATGATGAGGTTTTTGTTATAAGCTTACGGTCTGATGCAACAACGTAAATTTCAACCTTTTTAGACATAGGTGCATTTACTTGCGCACGTAAATTTCTTAAACCCTTAATTATTGCCATAACGGTTTCAGCAGCCGCTCTATCCTTGCGATATGCAAACTTCTTATTGTATTGGGGGAACTTAGAAATCATTATACTTTCTTCAGCACCGGGGATATTTTGATAAATTTCCTCGGTAATAAAGGGGATAATTGGATGTAAAAGCTTTAATGATTCACTTAAAACATACACTAAAACACTTAAGGTATCGGTTTTTAACACCTTATTTTCGCTGTATAATGCAGGTTTAGAAAGTTCAATATACCAGTCGCAGAAATCATACCATAAGAAGTCGTGTGCAGTGGAAGCAACTAAACCGATTTCAAATTTATCCATATTTAAAGTTACAGCTTTAATGGTATCGTTAAGCTTAGAAAGTATCCACTTATCCGCAACAGAAAGCTTACATTCAGAAATAGGCTTAATCTCAACGTCTTCAGCATTCATTAAAACGAAACGGCTTGCATTCCACAACTTATTTATAAAGTTTCTTGTTCCTTCTACCTTATCAGTAGAATATCTGGTATCATTACCTGCGGAAACGCCGTTAACAAGTGAGAATCTTAAAGTGTCGGCACCGTATTCGTCAATAACCTCTAACGGATCAATACCATTACCTAAGGACTTACTCATCTTTCTTCCTTCAGCATCGCGAACAATACCGTGAATCATAACGTCCTTAAAAGGAATCTTGCCGGTATGCTCTATACCGCTGAAGATCATTCTAGCTACCCAGAAGAAAATAATATCGTAACCGGTAATTAAGGTATCCGTGGGATAGAAATAATCTAATTCAGCAGTTTTATTAGGATAACCTAAAGTTGAGAAGGGCCATAATGCAGAAGAGAACCAAGTATCTAAAACGTCCTCGTCCTGCTTAAAATGCGTGCAAGAACACTTGGGGCATTTTTCAGGCGCTTTTACGTCTACAACTAGCTCACCGCACTCCTCGCAATAATATGCAGGTATTCTGTGCCCCCACCATAATTGACGTGAAATACACCAATCTTTAATATTTTCCATCCAATTGTAGTAAATTTTTGTAAAACGCTTGGGAGTAAACTTAATTGATTTATCCTTTACTGCTTGAATAGCAGGCTTTGCCAAATCTTCCATCTTAACGAACCATTGCTTAGAAATAATAGGTTCTACGATAGAATGACAGCGATAGCAGTGACCAACGTTATGTGCGTGAGGTTCGATTTTGATAAGAGCGCCACAAGCCTTTAAGTCTTCTACTATAACCTTTCTAGCTTCAAATCTATCTAATCCTTGATATTGATCGGCTAATTCATTCATAGTTCCATCGTCGTTCATCACTCTAACAACGGGTAAATTATGGCGAAGTCCTACTTCAAAGTCGTTGGGATCGTGCGCGGGGGTAATCTTAACCGCACCGGTACCGAATTCCATATCTACGTAAGA
>JAZSMG010000142.1:0-3657 GCA_045535775.1 Christensenellaceae bacterium
CTGCACTTTCTGAATAGTAAACCATATTAAAACCTCTTTAGTAGAACGGAAATTCGTTTATATACCAACACCGTTAGCAAAGCAACCACTAGGCATCTTAGCGTGTTGAAGGGTAAAACCGATATAAATAAGTAACAGGGATAAAAATTTGCTTCCGTGATAAAGGGAATTACCTTTGAGCATACGCTTACTATCATTGCTAAATCCCACTTCATTACCTTAAGGTAAAAGGGAATTATTACAAGCCAGTTTGCAAAAATTGAGGTGACCACACTACATATTCCACCAACGGTAATACCAACTACCGCACTCTTTTTATTCTTGTTATTTTTGTAAATAAAAGATGCAGGTAAAACGAATGCCAAACCGTTTATAAGGTCTGCACATTCGCCAACCCCCATTGTGCTTGTAAAGGGTAATTTAATTAAAATTTTTACCAAAACGGTTAACGCGCCACCCAAGGGACCAAGCGCAAATCCGCTTATTAATGCGGGAAAATCTGATAGATGTATTTCTAAAAAAGAGGGAAAAAACGGTAACGGAAAATTTAGCACGTATAAAATAAATGCCAACGCCGAAAATATTCCCACCTTTGCAATGTAGCTAGCCGTAAAAGTTTTCTTCATATTTAATGCGCCTATAAAATAATATTTAAGATAAAATATATTATATACGCGACTTTTACTTTTGTCAACAAATTCATACTTTCTTTTAAAAAATGCGTTTTCTTTTGCAAATTTTTACAAGCGTTTTTTTACTTAAAAAAAGCAAGCAATTGTATACTTTGCCTGCTTTTAAATTAAAAAAAGTGCCTCTATAGGTCGATTATCAATGGTTATTCTACAATTTTTATATTTTTTACAGAGAGTGCTTTGGCAGTAATTTTTATGTTAAATCCGCTTTGCAAAACCTCTATTTGCGTTTTAACTTCTTCACTTAAAGAAAAGTAATCCTTTAATAAATTCTTTACTTCACTGCTAATTACCGTTTCTATACCGGCAGAAACTCCAAGCCTATCTGCCTTTATAACTGTGGTTGCCCTTTTTAGTTGATCCGATAATTCTCTTTTTTTCATACGATTTTCTTCACGCTCCTTTTAATACTGCCAATAAAGCCCGAATATTCCTTTTCTACGTTTATATATCTTGCCTTACCGCTTATAACGCTACCTGCAAGCTTATAAAAGGCGTAACCGCAAAGAGTACGGCTATCTAAAAAACAGTTTTTGGAAGTTAGTATTAAATCATCTTGTGGAATTACACCTATAACCTCGGTTTTTAAAAGTTCCTCTATTTCCTTTACCTTTAACGCCTTACCTTCAACCATTAAGTCACCGCGCGCCATATTTAAAACTAACTTAATCTTCTTCAAATTATAACTTCTTAATAGCGATAAAACCTTATCTGCATCCCTAATTGAGGATAAAGAAGGAGCAACCACAACCAAGGCACATTCAGATGCGGATACCGCCCTATGAAAACCAACGTCTACCCCTGCAGGGCAATCAAAAATTACGTAATCGAAACGCTTTTTTAACCCTTCAAACAGTTGCTTTACGTTTTCGCCGGTTACCTTCCTATCTAAAGCGTGGCCGGATGAAATTAAGTATAGATTTTTTACGTTTGGGCATTCGACTAAAATTTGATTTGCCCTACATCTACCCTCTAAAGCATCAGAAAGGTCGTATACTACCCTTGATTCTGCCCCCATTACTATATCTAAATTATTTAAGCCCAAATCCAAATCACAAACTACGCATTTTTTACCGCGCTCTGCAAGTTTTGCACCAAGAAAAGAGGCGACTGTAGTTTTGCCTACACCGCCCTTTCCCGAGGTTATAACAATCATTTCAGACATACTACTTTTCCTTTTTTTTACTATCCACAACGGTAGTGATAAAATATTTTTTAATCCAAAATTAACCGCCGATTAAAAGTTAATCCTGTTAAATATTTTATACCAAGTAAAAGAAAATTTTTTGTCTAAATTTATCGCATTTTTTGTTTTTTTACAGTTATTCATCCTCTAGTTCTTTTTTTATACCTTCGCCCGGCAAAGGTTTTACAAGTATCGCATCCTCACCTACGCGTTGGATTTCACAAGGGGTAATTTTTGTTGACTCTGCGCAAATAAGTCCCATCCCACCAACAGTGTAAGATATCACCTTAGAGCAAGGAAAGGAAATTTCCACGTCTACTATTTTGCCAAGTTTTTTACCGTCTGTTACGTTTATTACCTGCTTTTTCTTTAGTTCATTAAAACTATATTCCATAGAATTACTCCATTAAAACCGTTAAAAAGTGGCGATAACCGTGCTATAGCGCGACTTTTAATAATTTCAGCTATAACTTAAGCCTTTCTTCATCGTGCTTAAAGCAAGCTTTTCTATTCTGGAAACCTGCGCTTGAGAAAGACCAATTTCCAATGAAATTTCCGTTTGAGTTTTCCCTTCGTAATAGCGCATTTGAATTATTTTTCTTTCTCTTTCACCAAGCTTTTCTAACGCACTTTGAAGGGCAACCTTTTCCGTCCAACTCTCTTCAGTATTTCTTTCATCCTTTAACTGATCCAAAAGTTCTATCGTATCGCCGGCCTTGTTATATACTGAATCATAGATAGAAAAAGTATCTGAAATGGCATCTAAAGCATAGGCAACCTCTGCCTCTGAAACCTTCATTCTTTCTGCAATTTGCGCCACTGTAACCTCATTACATTCCCTTTCTAATTCGCCCCTAGTTTTAAGCGCCAAATAGGCTCTATCGCGAATACTTCTTGAAATACGCATACTGTTCGTGCTTCTTAATATTCTTTTTATTTCGCCCAAAATCATTGGCACCGCATAGGTGGAAAAACATACGCCAACGCTAACGTCAAAGTTATACACCGCCTTAATTAAGCCAATGCACCCTGCCTGAAACATATCGTCTGCACTTACCTTAGCGCCGTTAAAGCGCTTAATAATTGAAAGAACCAATCTTAAGTTTCCCAAAATAAATTCGTTTTTCGCCTGCTTATCGCCTTGCTTAATTGCATTCATCAACTCCAAGCTTTTTGCCTTAGAAAGTTTAATTAAACAATTTGTATCTATGCCTGTTATTTGCACTTTTCCGTTCATCTTGCAACGTTGAGTTTACCCCAACTCCTCCTATGTAAAAAAGCAAAAACCCCCTCTATATGTTCGTTAACTTAATTTTTGGCAATTTATAAAAAATTATACTAGCAGTTAAAAAGTTCTTTTTTTAACCTTAAAAAATAGCAATATTTTTTGCTTTAATCATCAAAATTATAGCATTTTATTTATTTCTTTTCTAAGCTTTTTTACTATCTTTTTTTCTAATCTTGATATATAAGACTGCGATATACCAAGCATATCGGCAACCTCTTTTTGAGTCATTTCATCACCGCCGTTAAGACCAAATCTTAGGTAAGTAATCCTCTTTTCCCTTTCAGATAAAGTATTTAATGCCTTTTGTAAAAGTTCTTCATCTATTGAGCTTTCTATAGAGGTAAAAACACAATCGTTATCGGTTCCCAAAACGTCCGAAAGCAGAAGCTCGTTGCCTTCATAGTCAACGTTCAACGGCTCGTCTAAACTAACCTCACCCTTAAGTCTTACAACCTTTCTTAAGTGCATTAGTATTTCATTTTCTATACAAC
>JAZSMG010000186.1:0-3932 GCA_045535775.1 Christensenellaceae bacterium
CCGCCTATAAGTCGATTATCACTATTTTGTGATTAAAATGCCATTGCGTACCAAACGTAAGTACAACCCTGCTTTACAGGTAAAGATTCAGCGCCAAGGGTTGCTGAATAATAGGTAATTCCGTCAATTTCAACAGTTCCCCAGTCAGAGTTAGAATATTCGCTATCATCAGTATAAAGCATCCAATAAACGTTACCGCTGGCTTGCAATCCGTTAATAACGGTCACCATTCCGTCTCTAATTTCAAAATTAGTTAAACTTTTACTGCCTTTTATGCGTTCCATATAATCTAACAAACTAGCATCATCATCCATTTCTAGCGTTACGGATAAAATTAGATAATCGCCAGATTGCGCTGGCTTATAATCGCTACCTATACACGCACTAAAAGCAAGCAAAACAACACAAACGGCTAAAGCTAAAACTCTTTTCATAAAAAACCTCCTAAAAATAAAAATTGCCTGCCAAAACGGCAAGCCAAAAAAGCGCGTTAGCGCAAAAGCATATCAACCCTTCCTTGCCCAAGAGTATATGCGTTAGGAATACGGCAGGTTACCCGACTCGCTTATCGCACACGGTAATGACTGTTGTGGCGGATTCTAACCGCCTTCCCCTGCTCTCGTTGCCAAAAAAGAGGCAAACACTCGCATCCTTTATCATTATAAAATAATATTTGCGTAATTTCAATAGATTATTGCGATAACAAATTGTAAAATTACGATTATTATAATGACTCATTGTAAATATTTGCGTAACGATGATTATATTTAAATCATCAATTTACAACTATATTATACAAAAAGAGCCTGCAAAAAGCAAGCCCTTTTTTATTGTTTTGTTATTTTTTATAAAGAGTTAAAGTAGCGATGATGAAAGCTCGCCAAGTTTTGCAAAAGCCAGCTTTAAATTTTTAACAACGCACACACCCGTGGGCATTATAAAAAAGAATAATAACAGTGCAACGGCTAAGCCAATAGCCATCCAATAAAGCGGTTTTTCAAGCCACTCAAACACCTTACTTGCCTTCTTTTTTAGAAGCATATAAACAAAGAAAATAAAGCACGCCAAAGCCAAACCTATGCCGATAAACGCCTTATAGGGGGACTTATATAAAACTTGAACCTTGTTAAAACCCTCATCAAGTTCTACCAGCATAAAGCCTAAAGTGTTTTGCTTAAGTTCCCTTTCCTGCCCGTTTACAATGGCAACGTGGCCGGGTAAAGCAACGTAATTTAGGAAGAGATTTTGCCCCTTAGTTGCATATAACTCAACGTTTAACAAGTCTGGCGCAGTTGAAAATTCCACCTCTTGCGCAGTTGCTAAAGCGTGAATTTTTGCTATCTGCTCAACGCTTACCCTAAAAGACGTACAAGCTCTTCTAATTTCCTCTTCGCCAACTGTAGGATCGGAAATCTTAAGATATACCGAATAAGTGCCGTTACTACTTTCAGAATACCCCAAAGAAACTTCTTCATTGCCAACTAAAGGCTTAGAATCCTCTTCTACGTACGCAGAGCGCATATACCGAATTTGTTCAGGGTTTTCAAAATGCATAGAAATGTAGTAGTTTGCAGGTCCGCTAATTGGCGTTGCCACCCTATAAGTTCCATCGCTTTGCAAGGTGATTTTGGGGGTTAAAAGCTCGATTCCACACTCATCACCACCAAGCATTTTTAAAATTGCATCGTATCCGCCAAGCATCGTTCCCTCTTGATAATCGCTTGAAGCGCAATTTACGGCAAACGCGTGCGGCAATGCGTATTTATTTTTGTAAAGGATATACTTATCACTCTTTCCCCATTCCTTAGTGATTACCTCAGCCCCGTTTTCATCAATTACGGTGCGTTCTTCAAAATAACTGTAGTAACGTTCTTTATCGGATATCATATATTTATTACCAAAAATAACGTCACCAAGATAAACACCATTATACGTCTTCATAGAATTCATTCCGTTACCGCCAAACTTAAAAAAGCTTGTGGGAACAAAATTTCTGCTATCAATTACGGAAGAGAAAACTGAAAAAGCGTTAGTGTGAAGTGTAAACGGCATACACGCAGTTAAATAATCGCCGTACATTTTAACACGCGTGTCCTTATTACCCTCATACTCTTCAACGGCGTCGGTAAGCACCTTCATTTGGGTGAAGGTAGTAGGTGTTGAGGAGCGGTTTCCGCGCACTAAATTCGCACTGTAAAACACCGTTTGCGAACATAACGTAAGCAATAAGATAGGCACTAAAAATTTAACTGTTAATTTGTTAAAATAAACCAATAAACCACCCAATAGCGCGATTAACCCAACACAACCAAAGACGATCGCAGTTACTTCCAAACCGCCTAACGAGTGCGCAAATCGCCCCGCAAACGAACTTACAAAGCTATTATCCTCAAGCGCTTCGTTAAAGAATACAAGACCAACAGAAAAGGCAATTACAAGCAAGCATAAAGCGCTAAACGAAGCAAAAATCAGTTTTCTATTGGCAACCAGATTATGACTTTTAAAATACTCTCTTCTTTCCCTAATATCCCCTACGTATTCGCAAATAAATAATGAAGCCACGTAGAAGAAATAGAAACCGTTTAAAAAGCCAAAGCGTAACGAATAACTCATATAAGAGCCGAAGTTGAGCAAGTTCATACTTTCGTCAACAATAACCGGAAGTATTAAAATACAGGCAGTTAAAGCCAAGAATTTTGACTTACCGCTCTTTACCCCGTTTCTAACGAAATAAGCAAGCGTGAAAAACAAAGTAAAGGAATCGCTAAACAAATAAGAAGCCTTTTTATAAAGCGCTTCATAGGAATATTCCGCATCTAAATTATCAAACAGACCTGTTTTTCTGCCGGAAACCAAAAAGGCGCGAAGAGCCGGAACTAAAAGCGGTAAAGCTGCAACTATTGCCAAAAACACCCCCCAAACGGCATCGGTAAGCACCTTTTTGCGCTTATCTTTTTGAACCACGAATAAGCAATAGCCCACGATTATGGGAAATACCGTAAACAGTGAAAAACAAGATATAGAAAAGCATGCGTAAATCATCAACGCCAAGCCGACAACAAAGGTTGCTTTTTTACCGGTGTTTACAAGCTTATAAAAGCCAAGTGCCATAATTGGCAGATAAATAAGCAAATCCACCCAATTGATATAGGTATTTGAAACAAACAAATATCCACAGAAGGCGTAAGAAATAGCTAGCAGAACCTGCATTGATGGGTGAATCGTGCCAAAGCGCTTACGTAAATAATAGAGGGCGGAAATCGCCACACACGCCACTTTTAGCGGTAAAACAATACTTGTTCCATAATAAACCTCACCTCTGCCAAAAAACAAAAAGAGGAAGGTAAAGGGACTAATACAACAATAAGCAAGCGTACCAAACACGTCTGCACCGCCGGCTATTGCGTAACTGTAAAAGAGCGAGGACTTGCCGTCGATTACGTCATAAAAATGCTCTATAAATGGTGCTACTTGAGCATTCATATCGTAACTGGACATACTATAACTGCCAAACGGATATATGCCGTAAACGTAAAGCATCACGGCAAATACGGCAAGTATAAAAGTCACCATTCCGCCATACAGTAAACCTGCAAATGCGCGCGGATGTTTTTCACGCCACTGCGAGAAGGTAGTTTTATTAATTTTTGAGTTTTCTAAGCTATTAGAAGAACAATTTGCATTTTTCATACTATAATTTTAACACAAAATAGCGGCGCTTGTAAAGATATAAAAGCACTATTGTATTAATTTTTATTTAAATATACCCTATAAAGCAAAAAAATAAAATTAAATTCCTTTAAAAGCAGGTAAAATTGCTTGATTTTTTGTTTCTATTAATGTATAATTACTAAGCAAACTTTGGAAGGCGGTTATTTTGCCCCTAAAGTTCATAATACGGAGGTGTATCGAAGCGGTCATAACGAGGCGGT
>JAZSMG010000191.1:0-12083 GCA_045535775.1 Christensenellaceae bacterium
GTCTGCATTTGCTTCGCCGTAAGTAATCCAGTCGAATACGCCCTCTTGGTCAAGGTTAATAGCAGAGCCTGCTTGTTCAACCTTAACGTTGAATTCAATTTCGCTTCTATCGTATTCTGCATTGATTTGTGAATCAACTGCGTTGTCGTAGTAAAGTTCAATAACGTAAGATTCGTAAACCTCGCTATCAAACGATAGGGTGTAAATCTCACCGTCGGGTGAACCGCCTTCAAACGCGAAGGGGATTGCCTTGCTTGATTGAGCTAGAAGTGCTAGGCTTACAGTTTGTCCGTTAACCTTAGCGCGGAATAATTCGCCCCAACCGGGATTGGTGTGAATACGTAAATTCCACTTTCTGTTTTCAAATGCAAGCTTTCCGGAGAACGCGCCCTTAGCCGCGCCAATGTTAATAATGAGTTTGTTGGCGTCAACGTCATATTCCATAGTAATATCGGTAGAACGTGATTCGCCGTACTTATAAGCTACAGTTTCTGTATCGTCCTCGTAAAGGGTGGTTTTAGCTGTGAAGTTTTTAGAGGGGTATACGTCTAATACTAATTCGCTCCAATCCTTTTCGTGGGTGTTCTTCATATCTGGTGCAAGAACTATTAAAGCACCTTCGCGAACGAATATGGGTGAAGTCTTTAATTCGTGAGCAACGGTGTAGGTAGCAGGGCCAACGTAGCGTTCGCCGGACCAAACGTCAATCCAAGTTCCATCGGGAATAAATACCGTTCTGGTGTTCTTGGTTGCTGCAACCTGTTGTTCAACGTAGTAGGTGTAAATGTGAGCTCCGCCACCAAATTCCGCGTAACGTATTTCTATATCGTGAACGCTGTTAGCGGCTAATAGGTCGGTAGAAAGGTAGGTATCGTAAACGCCGGAGCCGTTAATAACCATCTTACCGTCTAGGTAAACGATAACGGTATCGTCTGCGAAGAATGAAAGAGCAACGGGAATATCGCCAACGGTTATCTTGCCCGTCCACTTAACGGAGAAGTTATCCGTACCAACGCCTACGCCTGCAGGCCCGCGAGTTTCCCAGTTAAAGTTAACGTTTTTATCAATTCTAGTCTTGGAAGGTGTGCCGGACCAAGTTTCGTTGTTATAATATTCAGCCTTTAAGCCGGGTACTTGAACGCCGTTTTCTTCGTGAGTGAATACGCTATCGGGAATATTAGAACGAACGGTTGCTTCGTCAATAGGTGCAACAAGAAGGTAATCGCCAAGTAAATACTGGTCGTTTGCGCTTGCTTCAACGTAGTCGGGGTAAAGTATGTCTAATCTTCTCATAATGGGAAGACCTGTATCGTAGTTTTCCCTTGATAGGTGGTAGTATAGGGGAAGCAGTCTGTAACGCATACCAACGTAAGCCTTAGCAACCTCTTCCGCCGTTTCACCAAATAGCCAAGGCATACGGCCTTCCTGTCCTTGAATGTAAGAAGCGGTAGTACAGTGAACACGGCAAATGGTAGATAACGCGCCGTATTGAATCCAACGAACGTACATATCGTTGGTAACTGCTTGGGTGTGTCCGCCTATGTCTGATGACATATAGGGGATACCAACCTCTGCGCCACCGAATACGGATGCATAAATTTCTTGCGCTAATCCTGCGGTATCTGAGCCGATGTCACCCGTCCATTGAATAGAGTAGCGGTGAGCGGATAAATCTGAAGCATAGTTCCATTTTCCGTGTAAGCAACCGTCTACGTTACCCATAATAAGGGCGCGCTTTGCGTATTCGTTAATATCGGTAATGCTTTCTAAGTGATCTCTGGTAATCCATTGATATGCGTACATACCGAATGCGAAAACTGAAATGTCAGGGTCTGCTGAATTTAAGCAAACGCTCCAGTTTCTGTCGTACCACCAGTAGTCAAGCCCCATAGAAAGTAAAAGAGTAAGCTCGTTGCTTCTGTATTCTACTTCCGCCTTATCAAGCCCGTTGGTAGTTCCTTTAACAGGCTCTGGGTGATCGTTGAAGGCTATATCAATATTTAACTCTTCACATTTTTCTAAGAATTCCGCCATATCGGGGAATAATTCTTCGTTAACTTGGTAACCTAAGGATGCACCTACACGCCAATCTGTATCAATAACTAAAACGTCAATGCTGTAACCCTTGTCCGTATAGTCTTGAATTTGTTGTAAAGCGGTTTCTGCACTGTAAGCGTACCAACGTGAATCCCAATAACCAAGCATTTGTAGGGGAGTCATTTCAGCTTCGCCGGTAACCTTGATATAGTCGTCGCAGAATTGCGTGTAGTTACCTTGGGGTAAGAATACGAATATATCGGTTGCTTCGCTACTAAAATCCCAACCCTGTAAAGGTAAATTGGAATCGGTGGGGGTGTAGCCGTATTCAGAAGGTATAACTCTGGGGCTATCGGTGAAGTACCAGCTGTCTAATTCGTCTGAAGGGCTGGGTAGGTATACGTTAGTGCCCGTATCGCCTGCGCTGTAATCCCAAAGTAATTCGCCGTCCGGCGCGGTTATGTAAGCATCCGCAGCAGTACCCGTTCTTAAAAGGTGAACGTTGTAGTTCTTGGTGCAAATAATTAATTCGCTACCGTTGGACTTAGTGGTGTAGTCCACCTCATACCAGTTAGTTCTGTTTTGAACTATGTAACTGGGGCGATCCTCAAACCCCTTTTCGTATTTGTCTTCTATTCTAACAACTGTGTCTGAAAGAAGTTGAACACGTACAGAGCCAACTAAAATAGAGGTAACCCCTTTAGTGGGTTCTTCTACGTTACCGCCACCGGAAGAGTCGCTTCCGCTATCTTCTGGTGTAGAAGTAGAGCCCGTGTCTGTAGAGTTGCCGGGTAGGGAAGAGTCTTGAATAGAAACACTTTCTTCGGGTGCTGAAGAGGATTCGCCACCGCCGGTTCCGCACGCAATACTTAACGAAAGTGTTAAGCAAAGCATAGCCGTTAAAGCAAGTATTTTAATAAGACGTGAGGTAATGATTTTTTTCATAAAATTCCTCCTTAACAGGTCAATCGTTTAATTAAAAAATTACCGAAAAAGAAACATCTAAAAAAACGTTGACAAAAATTTACAATTATATTATAATTCAAATATAGCGTAAAACAATTGGTAAAAAGGTAACGATGATTAGGATTCGTAGCATTTTAACCTAAAAAGTGATAAAGGGGATTAGTAAATGCAACATTACGGGGAAAAGAGAATAGACCCAAAGAAAAATATTATGTACGGAAGCACCGATCACGAAGAAATAGTGTTCTTTACTTACGATGCAGAAAAGAAGCGCCCACTAAGGGTAGAAATGATTGGAATAACGCACAAGGATAAGGACTATTATATAGAGCGCAAGCACAACGATTACTTCGTTTTAGAATACGTTAAATCGGGTAAAGGGTATATCAAATGTGGTAGTAAGGATTATCAAGTAGAAAGTGATTGCGTTTACATCTTACAGCCCGGTAGCGGTCATAAATACGGCTCGGATAAAAAAGAGCCTTACGAAAAGGTTTGGATAAACTTTTTTAGCAGTATTTTTTCTGATATCTTGGTTGCTTACGGTCATTCGGGAAAGGTGGTTTTTCCTAATTCCGGTTGTGAAAAATATTTTGATGAGCTTTTAAAGGTGGCGGAACAAAATTCAGATAACGAGCAGGTTTATCTTAAAGTTTCCGAAATCATTTTTAAAATCGTTTTAACTCTTGCAGAAAAGGCAGAGCGTAAGCAAGAAACCTCTTACGTTGCAAACCTAGTTAAGGAAGCGTTAGATAATTCTATTTACAGAAAAATAACCGTGGAAGAAATCGCCAAGGAAATTAACTTTTCTAAATCGCAAATGACAAGGGAATTTAAAAAGTATTACGGCGTTACCCCTTACAAATATTTGTTGAATAGAAAAATCGTTATAGCAAAGCAATTGCTTTTATCAACGAATATGCGAGTGCAGGAAATAAGCGAAGCGTTAGGCTTTGTTGACGCATATTATTTTTCAGATATTTTTAAAACCAAAACGGGGCTTTCCCCAATGGCTTACAGAAAGTCTAAAACGGAAGAGGATTTGCTATAAATGGTCGTTAATCGACTTATACAGGTACTTTTTAGTAAAACCCCTTTATTTTTATTAAAAAGCACGTTTTAAGGCTTGTTTTTAGCCCTAAAGTAGCGTTAATCGACTTATATAAGGGTTTTTAGTTGATTTTTAACAATAAAAAATAATTTGTAAATAAAAAATCGGTAAGCAAAGTTGCTTACCGATTTTTAGTTGATAAAGTAATAAATTTAGTATGGCAATATTTTTATGATTTCGCGGTCATTATCACCAAAGAATTGTTTTCCCTGTATAAAAACAGCTTTGGAAAAACGGCAATCATAACGATCATCGAGGTCGCCTGCCCAAGTGGCAAAGCATTGAAGTAATCTTTCTTCCCCGGTGACTAGGTTTTTGCTCATAAATCTAACTGCGGTAGAATGAAAATATACTGTGTGAGTTCTTTCACTTGTAAAATAATAAACGTAATCTCTGCAAAAAGATTCTTTTATTTCTGAGCTTTTAAACTTTTTGGTGATTTCACCCCAATCCAGTACGGATGTTAATTTTTTTGTGGTAGGGTCAAAAATGTAATTTTTATATAAACACCAAGATCCTATGCTTGCAGGGGAAATAAATCTAAACGCTAAAAGATTATTTTCCAGCTCATCAGCTCTTTCATACATCAAATTTTTGCGGAAAGTGAAAAATTCATTACATTGTATCACGTCGTTTACTATTGTTAATTTATATAATTTGCAACGATAAACTTCTTCTGAATCTCCAAAGCCATCAAAACGCGTTCTAATTTCACCTTTAAGTATTAAATCGTTTGTAATAAATCTAAAACCTCCGTTATCGTTTATTGGGAAATCATATATTTTTTGTGTTTTAATATCAACATAAATCAAATTAACGCATTTACCATTTTTATAAAAACCTAATTTAATTAAAGGGGTATTGTTTATAACAACGTCATATGCAGATATTTTAGAAGAGAGATCATTTTTCAGTAAAAGCTTGCTTTCCGTATCCCCGTAAAATGCATAATTAATATGGTCGTCATTAGCAATTATTAGGCAATCGTTTAATTCCCAAATTCCGCACTTTGATTTAAAAACAGCGATGTTTTTTTCTTCCATATCAATCACATACGTGGTTAAACTATACGATATCACTGCATAGTTATTACATACTCTTTCTAAATTTGCATAATACACATTCTTATCTTTAAAAACATAAATTATTTCGTGTGTTTGCTCTTTAATTAAATACTTAATAAGCGCGCATATTTGAGGTTTATCTGTTTTTTTGCTTTCAGTACCTTCTAAGTTTTTATCATTTATCCTTGGGGATAGTCGCTTTGCAAAAATCAAAATAATATTATCGTCAATATATAAAAAATCAATTTGATCTGGCGAATAGGTTAATTCGTAAATTTCTTCTTCGTATTTGATTTCAGGAACGCATAATTCTTCATCTTCACCCGTGGTTTTTGCTCTAACGTTTCCTCTATAAATATAGTTGCCGTCCCATTCACCATATTCTTCTGGTGACGGTAGTAATTGCTCAACGTCTAAAATGCAGCCTGATGAAAAAATTACTGCGGAGCATAGAAATAAGACTAATATTAAGGAAAAAAGTTTTTTCATGTTTTATTCTCCTTTTTGATAATTATATCATGAGATTATAATGGTGTCAATGGTTTTATAATAAATCCTTGGTATAATTGTTGGTGGAAATTTCTAATTAATGATTGCTTTATTAATTTTAAAGAATAAAACTCATATTGCAGTAAACCTAATAAAAATATGAAAGGAATCCTCGAAAGTGGCGATAATCGACTTATATAAGGGTTTTTGAGTGAAAAACATCATAAAAAACAAAAAAACGGCAAGATTTTATCTTCTTGCCGTTTTTGCTTGTTTTAAGTTAATTTTGGTTTTAAAAAATTATAAGTTCCAGTATGAGTTAACAGAGCTAGAGTGACTTTTAGCAATGTTTGAATTTCTTATTTGCTGGCGGTATTTTTTAGGTGGCATACCGGCATGCTTAACAAAATTTTGATGAAAGCTTGCCTTGTTATGATAGCCTATTTGCGCCCTAATTTCATCAATAGAAAGGTTGGTATCGGAAAGCAAAATCATCGCGCGGGAAATGCGGTATTTGTTTATAAAATCCTTAACCGTATGCCCAAAGTTTTTAGTAAAAAGGGTATTTAAGTAATTGGGTGAAATTTTGCAAATATTTGCTAAATCGGTTAAGGTAATATCGCGGTTGTAGTTTTCGTAAATATAGTTAACGGCAGTGTTTATGTAGCTTATGCCGGAAACCTGTTTTTTAGTGCTTACGTATTGCTTAGCTAAAAGGAACATCATAGCGCAAAGCAGGTAATCCAAATATCCGTCTGAAGCGGCGTTAATATCGTTACCTATATACTTTTGAACCAGTTGCATATTTTGCAAAAACAGTCCGTTATCCGGGCACACGAAAACGGTTTTCTTTTGGTTAAAGAAGGAATTAACCCAGCTTGCCTTACTGCATATTCCCGCAATAGAGAAGTTGTAGTCAATTGCATCCTTCAAGGAAAACTCAATATTATAAATCAAAGTTGCAATGTTATTTATACAAATCTTGTGCGGTACGTTTGCATCAATGAAAACGTAGTTATTGGGTATAATTGTGGTTTTAACCATTTCATTTTCATTAAGCTGGTATTCAATTTGAATTTCCCCGGTTGCAACGTACATAATTTCAATTCTGTTATGGCTATGCACCGTCATATCGAAGCTATTATATGAGTGCATATAATAACCGCGGGGGATAAACCACTTATTTTTATTGCCTGCAAAAAAAGGCGAATTAATATTGCTTATCTTATCCATACCAAAATAATAACAAAAAAAGTTCCACAAGTCAATAATTTAGTGTGATTTTCTTTACTTTTTTTACAAAAAATAATAAAAAACAAAAATTTGCATCTTGAAATGACATTTTCACTGTGATATAATAAAGGCAACAAGGTATATGTTACCAAAAAAAATAAGAGGTGTGAAAAATGAAAAACCTAAAAAAAGTTTTATCTTTACTTCTTTCACTTGGAATGGTATTCGGCGCAGCTGCTTGCGGTGGCGATGATACACCTGAAACCCCCAGTGAAAAAGGCACGTTAAAAATCGCTTCTTTCGAAGGCGGTTACGGCGCAACTTGGACGCAAGCTTTAGCAGATGCATTTATGGCTCACAATCCCGGTATTACCGTAGAAGTAGAATGCAACCCATTAATTCGTGACGAGGCAGTTACTGCATTCGAAACGGGTATTAGCGATTACGACGTTTACTTTGTAGACGGTGTTAACGTTGGTAGTTATTGTGAAAACTACGGTTCTTTAGCAGATATCAGTGCTTTATATTCAGAAACTTCTAAGCCCAAGGCTGGCGCTACTGAAGAAAGCGTATTAGTTAAGGATAAAATCCGCCCCGAAATCGTTAAGGAAATGATGTACGGCGGTGACAGACCTAACTATGCAGGCAAGTACTACACGGTACCTTCTCCCTCCGGCCCCTGTTCTTTAGTTCTTAATATAGACACGTTAAACCTAGTTTTAGGCGCAGGCAATTGGTCAGAGCCTAGAACCACTAACGAGCTTATTGCACTTTGCCAAAGAATAGTTGAAGCGGAAGCGGAAAAGGAAATAGCAGGTGTAAAATATCCCGTATATCCTTTAATTTACAGTGGTGAAGCATTAGAATACTGGCATTACCTTTACTATCCTTGGATTGCTCAACTTGGCGGTATTACTGCATGGGATTCATTTAACAGCTTAAAGATTAACGGTGAATACAGTCAAGATGCATATCAACCCGAAGGCAAACTAGAAGCTTACACCGTTTTAGAAACTCTTATTAAGAGAAGTAACGGTTACTGTGACGATAGTTCTATGAATAACAAGTTCAACGCATCACAAAAGTACTTCTTACAGGGTAGAGCTTGTATGTATATTACCGGTGACTGGTTAGAAAGAGAAATGGAAGGTACCACCAGCTATCAAGCGGAATTAAAGATGATTAAAACCCCCATTATCTCTGATTTAGCAACTAAGCTTGGTATTAGCGAAGCTCAACTTGCAGAAAGTGTTTCTGCAATAGATAGTGGATTAACCTCAGTAGAAGGCGTATCTGCAGACGTATTCAATAAGATTAAAGAAGCAAGAGCAATTACTTACACTCTTGCAAACAGTGCAATCGGTGCAGTTCACAGCACAAGTCAAAACGTAGATTTAGCAATTGAATTCTTCCGCTTTATGTATACCGATGAAGGTATCAATATCGTTTTAAGAGAATCAAAGAGTTATCTTCCCGTTGTTAACGCATCAAAATATCAGTTAAGCGGTCAGCTTTCAACCTTCCGCCAATCTGTAAACGATATTACTGCACGTCAGTTAACTTACATCTATACCTCATCTAAGGATCCCATCCGTTACAGAGCAGGCGTAGAATGGCATCTTGGCTCAGAAAGCCCCGAAGTAGCAATGGGTAAAAAGTCAAATGCTGTAAGTGCATATTCATTCTTACAGTCAGAAAAGACTCTTCTTTCACAAAAGTGGGATGAATTCTTAAGTCAAGTTTCCTAATTATAATAATGTTCTAAAAGGCGGTAAATTTTACCGCTTTTTAGCAATATAGAAGTAAAAAAGTAATTTCGCACGGGTGCGGTGAGTTTATTAAATTTAGCCGTAGCGTGCAAAGGACGAAAAAAAATGAATGATAACACAATGAATATCGTTCCCCAAGAGAAGGCAAAGCGTTCACCAATGCAAAGCAGAAAAATTCAACGCGGTATTTTTATTGGTTTAATGCTAAGCGTGGGTTTAATACAGTTTGCAATCTTTTGGCTATACGTTAACTTTGATTCAATACTAATGGCATTCCGCTTATCAACGAAAGAGGGTATTATTTGGACGTTTGATAACTTCAGAAGATTTTTCCACGAGTTTTCTATTCCCGAATACGAGCTTGCTCTTGCATTAAAGAACACCCTTCTTTTATTCTTAGTTGGAACGATAATCGGTTTACCTGCATCCTTGCTGTTTGCATATTATCTTTATAAAAAGATTTTATTCGCAAAATTCTTCAGGGTAATATTCTTCTTGCCCTCAATAATTTCAGCAGCGGTATTGGTAGGCTTATTCAAGTACATATTTGCAGTTCACGGCCCTGTTAACGAGTTGTTAACTGCAATAAAGGGTGCGCCTGTTAGTATTGAATGGTTTACTGATGAAAATTACAGTATGAACACAATTCTGTTTTACGTATTCTGGACGGGGTTTGGCTCTAACATAGTGCTATTTACGGGTGCAATACACAGAATACCGCACGATATTTTAGAGTACGCAAAAATAGACGGTGTTTCCATGACTAGAGAGCTAATTCAAATTATAGTGCCCCTAATTTGGCCCACCCTAAGCACTCTTTTAGTGTTTGCAACGGCAGGATTATTTACTAACTCCGGTCCCATTCTACTGTTTACTGAAGGTAAGTTTAAAACCATGACGATAGGATATTTTATCTTCGATCAGGTTCAAAGCAATCAATATTATTATCCCGCCGCAATCGGTTTGGTATTTACTGCAATCGGCTTTCCCTTGGTGCTAATAGTAAAATGGCTTCTTGGCAAAGTGTTAGATGACGTTGAGTATTAAGGAGGGGCAGGTGAAATGATTAAAAAATTTAAAAGATTAACTCTTGCTCAAAAAATAGTATTCACAATAGTATTTATTTTCTTCAGTATTTACGCAGTAAGCATAATATTCCCCTTCGTTTGGGCATTTTTAAGCTCTTTAAAAACTGATGACGAGTATTATGAAAAGGTTTTTGCTCTGCCAAGAGATTGGTTGTTTAGCAACTACAAAAAGGCGTTTGAAGAGTTTCAAATAGGCAAAACCAAAATGATTGGTATGATAGGTAACAGCTTATGGCTTACCTTTAGCGGTACCTTCGTTGCGGTAATGGTTGCAAGCGCAACGGCTTATATAATAGCAAAATATCCCTTCTGGGGAACTAAGATTATTTACAGAATTGCAATATTCACAATGATTATTCCCATCGTAGGTAATCTACCTGCAATGTATAAGCTTGTGGTAGGGGATTTACATTTAAACAATCCCATTGGCATATTGGCTTTATACGCAGGCGGTTTTGGCTTTAACTTTATTATACTTCACGGCTTTTACCGTTCGGTATCGTGGAGTTATGCAGAGGCGGCATTTGTAGACGGTGCAACCGATTGGACCGTTTATTGGCGAATAATTCTTCCCCAAGCGCTTCCTGCAATCGTATCCATTTGTATTCTTTCATGTATAGGTATTTGGAACGACTATATGACGCCATTCCTATACTTAAAGAAATATCCCACCTTGGCTTTGGGTATTTATCAGTTTGATATTATGCAACAGTACAGAAGTAACATTCCCGTTTATTACTGTGCAATAATACTTTCAATTTTACCCATACTAATAGTATTTTGCTGTTTCCAAAACACCATTATGGAAAACACCGTAGCCGGTGGTATTAAAGGTTAAAAAGACGTTAGTCTTAAAAAATAGGAGGAAAAAATGAAAAATCGTAAATTTTTACTAGTATTGCTTGCAATTTTAACGGCGATTAGTTCTTTATTCGCAATTGCTTGTGATATATCAAAGGACCCTGATTTCAGTAAGCCCGGTACTTCTGATTCAAGTTCTGAAGAGGATTCAAGTTTTAACGGTGAATATATATCTTCCGATTGGGAAGTAATGCCCGAAAACACTAATCCCAACTTAAAATACTTTGGTTATTTCCACGGTGACGGCTTCCTATCTCAAGGTAGCTATATCGAAGAAATCGCTGCATTACAAAACTCAAACGTATTCTTGCTAAACTCTGCATTTTCCACCACTATTGCGCGTGAAAGGCTTGCAGTTGCAAAGGAATACGGCTTTAAGGTAATTTTCTCTACTCACGGCTTCTTTACCGGTGGTAAAATTACCCAAGCAAACTCTGCTACGTTAGTAGAAAACTATAAGCAGGTTTGGAGCGATTTATGCGCCGCCGTTGATGAATACGTTCAAGACGGAACTATTCTTGCCTTCTACTTTGACGAGCCCGCTTGGAACGGCGTTAAGGAAGCAGACTTTAGAACTGTTACCAAGATGATTCGTGAAACCTATCCCAACGTTAAGGTTTTAACCACTATGACCGTTTACGATATCGGTGTTGCAAAGCGTGACGGATATCCTGAAATTAACGCATCATACAACGAATTCTGTACCGACGTTTCTTACGACTCATACGCAAAGTGGAACGATAAGACCAGAAGAATTTATCTTGAAGCTTTAAAGAGCAAGGCAACCAACAACCAATACATTTGGGGTTGTGCAACCGGCTTTACCGATACGCCTGAAGCAAACGGCGAATTATACAGAGCTATCAAAGGTATGTATACCGAAGCTATTCAAGAACCCAGATACGCAGGTATTCTTCCCTTCTCATACGCAAACGGCTTTGAAGGTGACTGGGGTTACGGCTTACACGATTTCTTCAGTAACACCAGTGACTTTTACGATAGAGAATTAAGAAAGCTTTACGTTCAAATCGGCCGTGAGGTTTGCGGTTTAGATCCCTATGATTTCTCTCAAGATATAGACGTTGTATTATATCAACCCCAAGAGGTTTACGAAATCGGCGAAACCATTAAGCTTCCCATTATGGGCGCGGCAGACGGTAACGGCAACGGTATTCCTTATACCGTAACTATTACTTCACCCTCCGGCGAAAGCATTGAACCCGGCAAATTTACCGCAACTGAAAGCGGTGCATACCTACTAACCGTAACTGCAGGCGAAGGTGATAGAATGGTAAGCAAGAGTGTTAACCTTTCCGTTCGTTACCCCGGTGAAATAAGTTTATTTGACGATCCCGCATACGTAAGCGATGCTGGCGGTTCTGATGCCGATACTTGGTGTTGGCCCAGACAGGTAGATACAACCTTTAGCCGTACCGGTGGCGGTAGCTTAAGAGTTAAAGTCGGA
>JAZSMG010000253.1:0-44601 GCA_045535775.1 Christensenellaceae bacterium
TACCGCAGACGGTAAGGTTGTTCCGTTATTTAGAAAGGGTAATTGGGCCTTCTAAAATAATCCCTATATACTACGCAATAGTTCGTTCTTTTAGTTTTGCTCACATTCCTGCGACCAACAAGGTCGCTCCCTGCGCTCAAAACTAAAACGCCTGCTCTTGCTTGTATCTAGTGCTTATTTAATGTGATATAAGCTTTTACGCGTATTAGGCGAAGCCTTATTCTATAATTAGCGCACCCTAAATTCACACGAGCGCGAATATCTTTTTTGCGCTTTTAACAACGTAAATTATTTCAAGTAAAATTAACTACTAAAGAGGTCTTATGAATAACGATAACGTTGATATCGACAATTTAGAGCAGGAAGAAAAGGATTCCGTCTTTATTAAATGTGACGGGTGTGGCTCTAATATGACCTTTGATCCGTTAAGTCAAATGCTTAAGTGCGATTATTGCGGTAATCAGCAGGACTTTAAAAAGGATGCGGAGGTTAAAGAGCTTGAAATAGAGCAAGCCTTCTTACAAGATGCTTCTTGGCGAGATGAAACTACTGCATACAGATGTGAAAACTGTGGCGCAAAGTTCGTTATTGGAGTGGGGGAATCTGCGGTAAGTTGCCCGTATTGTTCAACCTCGCATATTGTTAAAACGGAAGATCTTGCCGGTATTAAGCCAAGCGCCGTTTATCCCTTTTTAATAGATAAGGCGGGCGCTGCATCAGCATCTAAAAAATGGGCAAAAAAGCGACTCTTTGCACCCTCTTCATTTAAAAAGAACTTAAAAGAGGATAACGTTCAGGGTATATATCTTCCATCGTTTACCTTTGATAGTCAAACCTATTCAGTTTATGAAGGTAGGCTTGGTAAACGCAAAACGCGTACAGTAAGAAGAAATGGCAAAACCTATACGGAGACGTATATCTCTTGGCGAAGAGTTAGCGGTACGTTTGAGTTGTTCTTTGATGATATTTTAATTACCGCAGGCGATACCTCGCAAGCAGAATTAAACAAAATAGACGATTATAAAAAAGATACTATTTGCGTATATGAAAAGAAGTTCTTGGCAGGCTTTTCCGCAGGACATTACACCCGTGAAATAAAGGCTTGTTGGGGTGATGCTAAAAAGATAATGGATGCAAGGTTACGCCAAGCAATCTTGAACCATTATAACTGTGACGTTGTGGATTATTTAAACGTTTCCACAGAGCATCGGTCTGTAACCTATAAATACCTGCTTCTTCCCGTATATAGATTAAATTACAAATTCAAGAAGAAGGAATATCCCGTTTTGGTAAACGGTAACAGTGCAAAGGTAACGGGTAAAGCGCCCGTGTCACCGCTAAGGGTTGCAATTACAGTGCTGTTGGGCTTGGCGCTTATAATTGCTATTATTTATGGCAACAGTTAAATAAATGGCTTTATTTTGCGCTAAAGTATGCGTTAATCGCCTTATAGCGCCACTAAATAAGAAAAAAAATATTAACTTCCTTAGGAGGAATACAATGAAAAAACTTTTCACAAAAATCATTGCTATAGCTTTAGCATTAACAGTTCTTTTCTCTTTTACCGCTTGTGGTGAAGAAGTAGAAGGTGGCAGTAAGATTCAAAGAATAAAAATCACACTTCAACTTGATGATGAAAACGTAGAAGTAGAAGCAAAGCTATTCGTTAACTATGCCCCCAAGACCGTTGAACACGTAATTGGTCTTATCGAAAAAGGCTACTACAACGGTATGGATATTTCTAACATTGCATCAAGCTATTTCCAATTTGGTGACTACAAGATTGCTAACGGCAAGCTAGAAGCAGTAGATCAAGGAAGCACCGTTAAGGGTGAATTTGAAAATGCTGGCTTAACCGGTAATAAGCTTACAGTAAGCTCTGGCGCTATTTTATTAAAGCGCGATAAGGATGATATCAATAGCGGTAAGGCAACCTTAGCAGTAGTTTTATCTGCAAGCGCACCCTTTACTGCAGCTAATTACTGTGTATTTGGTAAAATCATTAATGATGACGGCAATAAGGAAGCTGATGCTTCTTCTATGGAATACTTAAGCAGTTTAGAAAGAGTTCAAAAGGTTAAAGAATGCCTTGCAGATGCTAACGGCAGAAAGGTTTTCTACTGCTTAAAGGATGAGGTTGACAGTGACGTTGAAGGCTCTAAGGATTGGACCGGTTCTTACATCACTTACGCTGAATATGATGGTGAAATGGCATATTTTGAAGGCGTGTTAACTGCAGAAGACTTACAAGATAAAGAATTTGCAGAATCAAAGATGATTACAGAAGATCAATTAAACGATCTTAGCAACAAGATTACCGTTAGCGAAAACTTTATGCACGTTCCCACCGTTACCGTTAAGATTGTTAAAATCGAATTAATCGATAAGAAATAATTAAATTTTTATCAAAGCTAAAATAAAAAAGTTACCCTTGCCGTTTTTTGGCAAGGGTGTTTTTTAAGGAGTAAGATATGCAAAAGCTTGTTTCGGTTGTTGGTACAACTGCCTCAGGTAAAAGCGATTTAGGCATTGTTTTAGCAAATGAATTTAACGGCGAAATAGTTTCCTGTGATTCCCGCCAGGTTTTTAAGGGCTTAGATTTAGGTACCGGTAAGGTTACTAAAGAAGAGCAGGAAATGGCTGTTCATCATTTAATAGATATAATAAACCCAAATGATTATTTTAGCGTTTCAGAATATCAAAAATTGGCCTATAACGCGATTAACGATATATTATCACGTGGCAAAAGGGCGTTTTTGGTTGGCGGAACGGGGCTTTATTCGCGCGCTGTTTGTGAAGGGTTCAATATGGGTGAGGAAGAGGTTGATGAGCAGCTTCGCGCCCGTATAAACACACTTTCTAAAGAGCAAATAGAACAAGAGCTTACCGCTTTGGGGCAAGAAATACCGGAAGGAATATCACCGCGCCATTTGGCAAGAAGGTTAGAAAAAGCCATAAAGGGTGTATCTCATAAGGAAAGTGAGCCTCTTTATGACGTTATGCAGTTGGTATTAGTTTACCCAAGAGAAGAGCTTTATAAAAGAATAGAAGAGCGCTTAGATAGGCGCTTGCAAATGGGTATGGTAGAAGAGGTTAGGCGCTTAAAAGATGAAGGCGCTACCGAGCAGTTTTTAGAAGGGCTTGGGCTTGAATACCGTTACACTAACAGATACTTAAACGGTTTATATTCTTATGAGGATTACCGCGCAGAGCTACTAAAGGAAATTCGCCACTTTGCAAAACGCCAAATCACTTGGTTTAAAAAGGAAAAGAACGCCGTGTGGTTAGATATGGCGGGCGATTTTACCGCTGAAGCAATTAAGCTTTGCAAGGATTTTTACTCAAAATAAAAGGGGCAAAATATGAAAAGGTCTTTTATTTTTATAGCCATAGCATTGGTTTTAGTTGGGCTTATTTACTTAGGAATTTTTGCTTTGGAAGAAGAAAGCCCAAGCAGTGGCAACGATTCGCATTCGGGTGGTAATCAAAACCAGTCCTCTTATGAGCAAACCTTTACCCACATTCATTCTTGGCAAGAAGCAACCTGTGTTTTGGCTAAGCACTGCAAAAATTGTGCCGTGGAAGAGGGCGAGCCTTTGGGGCATGATTACCTTAACGGTGCTTGCAGTAGATGCGGTGAACTTCTATATTTAAGAGAGGGTAATTTTATATACTTTGGTAGTTATCCCCAGTCTGCTGTAACTGATGAAGGCGTGTTGGCAAGGCTAAACGCCATAGTTGGCGAGTTACCAACGGCACAAAACTTCGGCGAATGGATTGGCTACGGTTACTATATTCTAAGCCAAAAGCAGAGTTTTGCTTGGTATAATGACGTAGAGCTAGAAGGTGAAAAATACAGAGCGGTTTACTATGCAAAATACCGCCCCTTCTCAACCGATAGGTCAAGTATAGATACGCAATGCTTCCAAGATGAAAACGGATATGCGGTAAACAGTATTTATTGGTTTAAGTTTGAGCCCATAAAATGGCGAGTTTTAAGGGAATTGGAGGGTGAACTGTTCTTGCTTTCTAATTTAATATTAGATTCACGCGAGTTTTATACGCACGATAGCCAAAGACGAATTGATGAAAACTCAAGTTATATATATCCCAATAACTACGCGCATAGTACTTTAAGAAGTTGGCTTAACGGTGAGTTTTATAATCTTGCATTTGGTCAAGATCACAGCGCGCTTATTTCAACCGCCTTTGTGCTAAACGAGCAAGGCAGTACAGGCACGGAAAGCAACCCCTACGTTTGTGAAAATACCAACGATAAGGTGTTTTTATTAAGCTATTCAGATTCAATGAACACCAAGCACGGCTTTTATAGCGATAAGGACCGCCAGTTAGGTATAACCGATTACGCACTTTCTCAAGGCGGTGCAGCAAGAGAAGTAGAAGGTGAAATATTTGGTTATTGGTGGCTTCGTTCCCCATTTTATAACACAGAAAAAATAACCCTATCAATCAACGCAAACGGTGAAATAGAAAACTCCGGTAGCGTTAACAGCACGGGGTGCGGTGTTGCGCCGGCAATTAAAATAAAGCTTAGTTAATGACTAAAAAGGTTTAAGTTATTGCAAAACGCGGGCTTAATTTTAACGGTTTACAAGTAAACAAAAAAACAATTTATCTTGTGGGGTTTTTTAAATAAATTCCAATCAAATAAAACAAAAAAGTGCCGTATAAGGCGATTAACAACACTTTGGAGGTGTGTTATGAAAAAAATATTGACGTTATTACTGGTTATAATTACACTTTTTTCAGCCTTCATTTTTGCTTCTTGTGAAGATGATTCTACCAGTGGTTTACCTTTACCTAGCGATACAACGGTAGAAGAACTTTTTAAAAACGTTAACATGAAAGAGGTTTACTCTATTTACGTTGACTATGCAGAAGAAATGGATGAAGAGGTTTTATCCTTTGAAGAGTGGTTTACACTTGTTAAAGGCGAAGAATTTGAAAAGGGTATAATTCCCGAAATTCAAAAGAATTTAAGTAGCGATTTTTGGGAAATATCATATAACAACGGCAAGGGCTGGAACTCTTTACGTTTTAAAACTGAAACGGAAGAACAAAAAAACTGTAAGCACGCCTTTAAAAAATGGATTACCTTATTGGATCACAACGAATTTTTTAACGGTATTCGTTACAGAGAGTGTAAGCGCTGTAATTATAAAGAGTATGACTTTAAGTTAAAGCATAAATTTGAAATAGAGGAAATTCCTTCTACTTGCATTGAGCATGGTTATATAAAATATATCTGTAATGAAAAGGGTTGTGATTATAGTTATACGGAAGAGCTTCCCTTAGCAGAGCATACCTTTGAAGGCGGTGTTTGCAGTGTTTGCGGTGAAGGAAGCGGTGAAGGAGGCGGTGAAGAATTAGGGCATACGCCTTATGAATACTTTATATTCACACTTTTAGATGATGAAACCTATTCCATTGCAGCAAACGAGCCTTTTAATTTACCGGATGAGTTGGTTTTACCCTCAACTTATATGGGTAAGCCCGTTACCGTTATTGAGAGTGAAGGCTTTGCTCAATCATTTATTAAAAAAGTAATTGTATCCGATAGCGTAATAAGAATTAAAGAAAGAGCTTTTTACAACTGTTTAGAACTTAGTACGATTGATATTCCCGATAATGTTTTAACAGTTGAAGCTGAATCATTTGGATTGTGTGAAAATTTATCTTCAATTTCAATTGGTGATGGCGTAATACATATTGGTGTTGATGCCTTTTTGGGTTGCGACTCACTTATTACCACTGAAGAAAATAACATAAAGTATTTAAGTTTAGAAGAAAATCCATATTTTTATGCCTTAAGCGTGGTAAAAACGGATATTGGAACCGTTCAGATCAATGAAAATTGCAAATTCTTAGGAAATGGTATATTTGCAGGTTGTGATAATATAGTTTCAGTGGAAATTCCTGATTCAGTTATTTCTTTAGGCTCTGCTTCATTTTCTGTTTGTAGCAGTCTTGAAAGTGTTAAATTCGGTGAAAACACTCAGCTTAAATCAATTGATAGATATGCATTTGTGGGATGTAAAAAGCTAAGTGATATTGTTCTTCCTAATAGTGTTATTTATATCGGTGCAACGGCATTTGAAGATTGTGATTCGTTAAATTCTTTTAAGTTACCGGATTCGCTTTTAATGATTTGCGAAAGAGCGTTTTGGGATTGTGATTCACTCACTGAAGTGGTTATTAGCAAGGATAGTCAAATGAAACGTTTTGGAACTCAAGCATTTGCTCTTTGCTCTTCGCTTGAAAGTATAATCATTCCATTGGGTGTAGAAGTAATTGAGCCCAATGTGTTCGAATATTGCGACTCGCTAACCATTTTCTGTGAAGCAAAAAGTCAGCCGGAAAGATGGAATAAACAATGGAATATAAGCAATCGCCCTGTTTATTGGTACAGTGAAACAGAACCCACCCAAGAGGGTAATTTCTGGCATTATGTAGACGGCGTGCCTACCATTTGGAATAACAGTATTGAAGATAACGTAGAAACTTCTAGCGAATATTTCACTTTTACTTTACTAGAAGATGATACTTATTCAATTTCTGCAAAAGACGCTAGCAATATGCCTGCCAAAGTAGTTATTCCCTCTACCTATGAAGGTAAGGCAGTTACGGTTATTGCAGATGATGCGTTTAGAGATAGTGATTCAATAGTCGGCATTAAAATACCAGAGTCTATTACCTCTATTGGTGATTACGCCTTTTACGGTTGTAAATTATTGCGAAGCATTAAAGTTCCCAATTTAGTCACCACCGTTGGATCTTATGCGTTTGCAAGATGTTCATTGTTAACAGAGATTCGTTTTGGCGCTTCAGTTGCGTACATTGGCTATGATCATTTTGAATATTGTGACTTGCTTGAAAGCATAGAAGTAGATGAAAACAATCAAAATTATAAATCAATAGATGGGAACGTATACAGTAAAGATGGAAAAACTATAGTTCAGTATGCACGGGGAAAGATTCAAACGTCGTTTGAAATTCCAGAAGGAGTTGTAACCATCGGTGGTTCTGCGTTTGAAAGATGTAAGTTATTAAAAGAAATAGTAATTCCAAACACTGTTAAAACTATTACTTGGAAAGCCTTTCAAGATTGCATTTCTTTAGAAAAAATAGATCTTCCAAATTCTATTGAAATTATTGAATGGAGAGCTTTTTATAATTGTGATTCGTTAACAGAAATAGAAATTCCTAATTCTACGTGGCGGCTTGGTGAATATACTTTTTATGGTTGTGATTCATTACTTCGTGTAATGATTCCTGCGTCCTTAGCGTATATTCAAGATAAGGTGTTTAATCAATGTATATCACTTGTTAGTATAGAAGTAGATGAAAACAATCAAAATTACAAATCAATTGACGGTAATTTATATACTAACGACGGTCAAGTGTTAATACAATATGCAATTGGAAAAAAACAAACCTCATTTACCATTCCCAATACGGTTACTCAAATAAAATATAGTGCATTTGAAAACTGTGATTCATTAAAAGAGATTATAATTCCCGATAGCGTAACTACCATTGGTCAATATGCGTTTAGTGGCTGTGATTCACTAATTAGTATTATAATTCCAAAATCTGTTATTTCGATGGGAATGCACATTGTTGATAACTTTGTTGCACCGGTTGTTTATTGTGAAGCAGAAAATCAGCCCACTGGCTGGAATAGCAGTTGGAATGATAATTGCAGTGTTGTTTGGGATTGCAACAATAATGACGTTGCAGATGACGGTTGCATTTACCCGATTATTGATGGTGTTCGTTATCTTATAAAAGAAGATCACGCTTCTGTTGTGAAACAATCAAAAACCATAGAAAAAGCACATATCAAATCAAGTATAGCGTATAACGGCAACGCGTATCCTGTTACAACTATTGATGACTGGGCATTTTATTCTTGTACTTTGCTTAATGAGGTAGAGATTCCTCATTCTGTAACTTCTATTGGCATAGCGGCATTTTATAATTGTAGAATGCTAACAGAAATTATTATACCTATATCGGTCACAAATATAGCTGCAACAGCTTTTTCCGATTATGGTTTTACCATATATTGTGAAGCGGAAACTCAACCCATTGGATGGCAAGACGGTTGGAATTCTTCTAGTGATACTGTTTGGGATTGTAATAATAATAACAGTTCGGAATATGGTTGCGTTTGCGCGGTTATAGGTGGAATTAGATATGGATTATCAGGTGGCAATGCAAGGTTAATTCGTCAGCCAATAGGCACAGAGAACGTAGTTATACCATCAAGCATTACCTATGAGGGTAGTGAGTACCCGGTTGTTTCTATTGACAACTATGCGTTTTATAATAATGATAAATTAAAAAGTGTTAAAATCCCAAGTTCAATTACTTTTATTGGCGAAAACGCTTTTTCGCAGTGTGGGTTACTTGCAAATATTGAAGTTGATGAAAACAATCAGCATTATAAAACAATTGACGGCAATTTATATAGTAAAGATGAAACTGTTTTAATTCAATATGCCATAGGTAAAAAAGAGTCAATATTTACTATTCCTCAAGGCGTTGTAGTTGTTGATTTACGGGCATTTTGCGAAGCTGTTTCATTAATAGAAATAATAATTCCAAATTCAGTTACAACTATAAGGAATAATGCAATTACCGGTTGCATTCTGTTACGTAAAATTATTATTCCTAAATCCGTTGAAAATATTGACGCATATGCGATTGGTGATTGTGATTTGCTTGCTATTTATTGCGAGGCATCAAGTAAGTTAACTGGTTGGAATAGCGATTGGAATTATGAAAACCGCCCCGTTGAGTGGGGATATAAATCTGAAAGCAGATAAAAAAAGAACCTTTTAATTTTATAGTAAAAAAAAGCTATAGTACGTTAATAGTGCTATAGCTTTACTTTTTATGGTTAAAATGTAAAAAACCACCGCTTTTAGTGATTGTTTAGATTGTTTTGATATTATTAACTGTTTAGTTTTTTCTTTAAATCATCAATAATATTAAGGGCGCTTTCGTACCCCATTTCGTATGCGCGTTGCATCTGAACTGAATCTATTTTATATTGACTCATATCGCCAAGCTCTGGCACGCAAAGCATATCGGGTGGGTTTTGTTTTAGGGCGTAATCGTTAACGGTGCTATCGTATATATCTATAATTCTAAGGGTATAACCAAGTATGCTCTTGATTTCTTCCATTTCACGAACGGGGCCTAAAACGTCAACGCCAACAACAACGTCTGCACCTAAATTTCTTACCTCTTCAACGGGAACTCTGCAAAGGGGTCCGCCGTCTGCCACAAGCATATTTTCATAGGCAACGGGCGCAAAAACCATTGGGATTGATGAACTTGCCTGAACGGCAATAGCCACCTCGCCTTGGTCAAAAACCACCTTTTCACCGCTTATAATATCTAGTCCAACGCAGGCAAAAGGAATTCTTAAATCCTCTATTTGGGTATCGTGTAAATATCTGCGAAGAAGGGCAGCCATCTTTTTACTCTTTAATAAGGTGCCGTTCTTTATGGCAACGGGGGAAAGATCTAAAAGGTCCCTTTTGCGTAGCGATAGCGCAACCTTAATCATATATGAAGGGGAAAAGCCCATTGCGTAAAAGCTACCGATAACAGAGCCCATAGAAGTGCCTGCAATATAGTCCGGTTTAATACCGTTATCTTCAAGTGCCTTTAAAAAGCCTATGTGCGCAATCCCGCGTGAACCGCCTGCACCAAGCGCTAAACCTAACTTTTTCATAAAATCCTCCTGCATTAAATTAGATTAAGTAAATAAAAATAGCAACGGAAAAGCAAGCCCCCTCCATTGCTATTTATCTTCTGTAAAAAATTAGTCTTCTTTATTATCCTCTTCTTCAACGGGATTTATAACAACCTTAACGTCTAAAACCCTTCTTTGGGTTAACTTGTTAGTTATAATGGTAAGGTTTTTATAATCAAAGCTGTCAAATTTTTTGGGGAACGTACCCGTTTGTTCAATAATCCAACCGCTAACCGTTTGAGTTTCAAACTCTTTATCGTCACCGTCTAAGCCGAATAGGGTAAAGAACTTATCAAGCTCTGCTCTACCGTCTACCATATAGGTTAAGTCGTCTATTTTGGTGAAGTAGTTTACAATTTCATCGTGCTCGTCCCAAATTTCGCCAACAAGCTCCTCTAAAATATCTTCTAGGGTAGCAATGCCAAGCGTTCCGCCGTACTCATCCACAACTATAGCCATGTGTACCTTTTGCTTTTGCATGCTCTTAAGCAGGGTGGAAATCTTCATATGCTCGGTTGCGTAAGCAACGGGCGAAATAGCGTTTTTAATGGTTGTGTCGCCCCTTTCTAACGCGGCAAAGAAGTCAATGTTGTGAATCATACCAACTATTGAATCTATTGTTCCTTTATAAACGGGCATACGTGAGAAATTGTATTCAAGGAAAAGCTTTTTTATCTGTTCCATAGGCATATCAAGCGAAACGGCAATCACGCCCACTCTGGGAACAAAAATATCCTCTACTAAAACGTCGTCAAACTCAATAGAGCTTGAAATAAGCTTGGTTTCGTTCTCATTAAGCGCGCCGTCCTCTTGTGCTTCTTCAACGATGGTAAGCAATTCTTCTTCAGTAATTTTTTCTTCCCCTTCAAGCTTAAATATCTTTTTAAGTAAAGTCTTAAGCCCTGCAAAAATAAAGGTTATGGGCCATAAAATTATCATAAAGAATTTTATGGGGTAGCCTAAAACTATGGTAGCACCATAGCTCTTTTCTTTTGCTATCATTTTGGGGGTAATTTCACCGAATATCAATACTAAAACGGTGGTTACTGCCGTAGAAACCGTTGCTGCAACGTTCGTGTTACCGCTTAATATCTGTTCAAAAATAATTAAGCATAAGCTTGATAAGGTAATATTAACGATATTGTTACCAACTAAAATAGTGGAAAGAACCTTATCGAAGTTTTCAGTTAAGTCAAGCGCTTGCTTTGCGCCCTTGTGGCCCTCTTGCGCCTTCGTGCGAAGCTTGGTTTTGTTAACTGATGAAAACGCAGTTTCGGTTGCAGAAAAGAATGCAGATAAGATGATTAGTATTACGCATATAAAAATATGTAAGGTAATACTGTCGGGTTCAGGTTCGTCAGAATCCATTTTTTCTCCTTTTTTATTAGGGATTTGCCTCTTTTTTCTTGCAATCCCCAAAATTATTGTTTCTAGATTATACCATAAAAATACTTTAATGTAAACAAAAAAACACTCAATTATAGCCTTTTTCCATTTTTAACCCACTTTTAACGTTTTTTTTGCAATTTTGTGTTAAAATTAGGCAAATTAAATACTTTTTACCTTTTTATTTGTATAAATATTTGCTTTCCAACATAAAATATATGGGATTTTTATTTATGGAAGATAATAAATTGCATTCGCTTACCCTAGAAGGGCAAAAGAAAATTTGCATCACCTGCGTTTCAGAGGTAGAAAACGTCACCGCGGAATGTATAAAGTTGGTGCTTGTTGGCGGTAAACGGCTTGTTTTATGCGGTACAAACCTAAAAATGGGTGCTTTTTCCAAGCAAAACGCTACTTTTTGTGCAGAAGGGCTTATAACAGAAATAAAATATGCCGGGCAAAAGACCTCTTTTGTTAAAAAATTACTCAAATGACCTTTGAACAGGATCTTCAGTTTACATACTTTTTGCTCTGCTTTGCCTTCGGCTATGCTTTTGGCATTATAACATTTATATTTGATGGGTTTTTAGAAGGTAAACCGCTTTGCTTTTTTAATAGTGCGCTTATTGGGTTAAGAATTATTTTGCTTGCCTTTTTCTTTGCGTATATGAAAAACCGTTATGATTTGGGGCAAATACGTGGGTATATGCTAGTAAGTGCCTTACTTGGTTTTTATATATACTTAAAAACAATAGCTAAAATAATTGCAAAATTTATAAAAAGGTTGTATAATAATGTCATAAAGATATTACTCAAGGGGAAAAATAGGCTTTATGACCTTAGAAAAGCTACAAAGAATAGCCGCTGCGGTAACCGCATCCGCCGTTTTATTGCTCGTTATTTTGGTAGGCACGCTAGTTTATCAAATGAGCATAATAAACGGAAAGCGCGCAAAAATAGAACAGCTAAACGCAGAAATAGCTACTCTTCGCCAACAAAACGAAGAGGTTCAAAACGATATAGACCGTTGGCTTAACGAATGGAAAATTGAAGAACGCGCCAACGAACTTGGCTACGTTTACGAACGTGATAAATAACGCAACAAGTGCGCGTATAAAGCGATTATCGCCTTATACGCGTATTTAATTTAGCCCTGTGTGAAAAGAATATAGCGCTTTGTGCTACGTTTTTTAGTGAATGTTTTTTAATCATTGCCGGTCATTCTTTTAATCAATATAAACTAATATTTTTACTTGTAGCAAACGCACTAATTTTTACCGTGTATTATATTTTTTTACTAATATGAAGTTAACTAACGAATATATTGCAATTATAGATATAGGAAGCAACTCCGTAAGGCTAAGGCTTTCTTTGAATAACGAGGTAATTTTAAGAAAAAATATCACCACTCAGCTTTCACGCGGGATGGTTAGCGGTATTTTGAATAAAGAATCGGTTGAAAGAACGTTGGAAGGCTTAAGCGACCTTGTTGCTATTGCTAAACAAAAAAACGCTAAAATAATGGTGTTTGCAACCGCCGCGGTAAGGAATTCTGTAAACGGTGGTGAGTTTTGTGAACGTTTTACCGCGAATCACGGTATAACTATTGACGTTTTATCGGGTGAAAAAGAAGCACAAATGGGTATTTTGGGCGCGCTTGAGGGTAAAGACGGTTGCGTTATAGACGTTGGTGGTGCTTCCAGTGAAGTAGTTATTGCAAAAGGTGGTAAAATAATATACGCACATTCTCTTCCAATAGGCGCGGTTGTACTTACCGATATCTGCAAAAGGGATTATGGTTGTGCGCTTAGTACCGTAAGCGAATATGTAAATAGTTTACCAAGCCCACCGAATGCAGTTGGTAACGTTTATGCGATTGGCGGAACAGCTAATAATATGGCGTTTGTGCATAGCGGAATTACAGTTTTTAACAGGGAATTAACAAGCGGTATTCAAATGACGGCGAAAGATATTTCTTTGATGGCGAAGAAATTTTACACTCTTTCACCCGAAGAACTGCAGACTTGTTACAATATAAGGGATGTGCGCTCTAAGGTTATTCATTCGGGTGCACTCATAATAAGTGAGTTGGTAAACTTTTTGGCTATAGGTAGCGTTACTTTTACAGAAAATGATAATCTTGAAGGTTATTACCTTTCAAAAATAATGGGGAAAAAATATGAAGAATAGAAGGCTAGAAACTATAATAAACCTCTTGCTTTTAGCCGTATGGCTAACGGTATTTGGCTATTTGGTGGTTTATGCGAAAAGAACGTTTAAAATGTCTGGTATGGATGCGTTTATGCTTAGTATAACGGGGTTCGTTCTGCATTACGTATTCTCACTTCTTTTTCACGAATTGGGGCACGTTTTGTTTGCAAAAATCAAAAAAATGCGAGTTCAATACGTTAATTTTGGTTTATTTTCTATAGATTTTACAACGAAAAAGGTAAGATTATTCACTTATTTTTCATCTGATGCAGGCGAAACTGCATTTTTACCAAAAAAGGATATTAGTGTTGGGGTAATCAAGCTTATTACCTTTGGCGGATTGTTATTTTCATTTATTTATGCAATTTTATGCTTTATACCCTTGTATTTTTTAGTGCAAAGGGAACTGTTTTGTCTTTTAGGCATCGGCTCATGTTCGGCATTTTATTTACTAACGGTTAATATTTTGCCAATAGATAAAACCTCAGACGGTTCAATTTTACTTTCACGCGGGGATTACGCCAAGGTGTTAACGCAAATAATAAACCACCAAAGAAGGGAATTGGAAGGGGAAATCCCCGTTGAAGCGCCTATTTTTAAAAACTCATCACAGCCACTTGCTTGTTATTATCATTATTTGTATTTATTGTTGCAAAGCAGAAAGGAGGAAGCGTTTTACCTTATAAATAAGCTTAGCCTTGATTTGGAAGAGTTTATTGATGAAGAATACCGCGTAATATTCCCGGAAATTATAACCGTTAACTATCTGCAAGGCATAAACGATGAAAATATAAAGACACGTGCGGAAATTTTCTTTACCGAAGAAGATAACAGGCCGGCAGTTTTAAGGGCACACTGTATTTACAGGAATTCTCGCGGAGAAACAGAGTGGGCAGAAAGCCTTCGTAAAAGCTATGAAAAATCATTAAAACATGCAACTGCTTTTACAAAAGCAATAGAAAGCCGTTTTAATTTTTAAAAAGGAAAAGTGGGGTTAACAGCGCTATAGCCCCACTTTTATACAAATATTTATAAGGAATTTTTATTATGCAGGAATTTTTTGGCGTGGATACCCACCTTGGTTACAGCGAAAGCAGTAGCGTTGTTATGCGTGAGGTTGGTGAGGCTAATTTAATTAAACAGGAAGAATACACGAAGAAGATGGAGGTGTATGAAAATAGAGCAAAGCTTCCACCTATTTTAAACGTGGTAAAGATTGCTTGCAACGTGGTTGCCTTCTTTTTGCTTTGCGGTTTTTTATATGCGTTAACCGTTAGCGAAAAAGGCGTAGGAATAGAAAACGCGCTATATTGGGTTTTGGGCATTGCAATATTCTTTATGGGCGTAGGCTTCTTTATTTCCTTTTACAAAAAAAGACGTGCCAAAAAAGTGGCTAAGGATGAAGGGTATCTTGCGCTTATAAAAGAGGGTGAGGCAATTTATGATGAATGTGTTGCTTCTTTAAAAATCCCCTCTTCTGCAAAATCAATAGACGTTTTTCTTTACGTTTACACCACCAAAAGCGGTGAAGAAAAGCCTGTTAATAGGGCGGTTAAATATATAAATTCGCCCATTAAAGCCTTTACGGAAGGTGGTTACGTTATGATTGCAGACCTTCAAATGGTATTCGGGCTTAAAAAAGAATGGTTTAAATCATTTGAAATTATACCTGAAAAGGTTACCTTTAACAGTTGGAATAAGGATGATGGGTTTGGTACAAACGAATATAAAAAATATGCAATTAAGCCCACGGCAACGGGCGCACTCTCAGTTAAAGGGTGTTATAAATTTATTTTAGAAAAGGATGGCAAGTGCTTCCAAATAGTTATACCCCCCTATGATGGCGAAGCGTTTTTAAAGCTTACCGGTATTAAATATAAGAAGGCTAAATAATATGAAAAAGGTTAAAATTACCGCCATACGAAAGGTGGAACACAAGGATTTAATGCAGTTGTATGAAAACCCAATAGAGCATACTTGCGATATTAACGAAGGGGACGTGTTTATAAGCGAAAATGCTTTAAAACCGCAAGGCTTTTGTGAAAGTGCTTGGCAATCGGTTAAGGAATTTGTTGTTGCGCTTGCAAACGGCGGTGGTAACTTTTACGATGGGTGGATGAAAAACCCATATTCCGCACTTATTTCATGTAACGATGGGTTTCGCCCCGTTAGCTTTTTACTTGAGGTAATAGACTAATTAAAGGGAAAAACAGATAAAACTATAAAATAACAAAACCGCCGATAATCGACTTATACGGCGGTTTTTACTTGTATTTAATTATTAGTTGCGTTACAACAAGAGGTTGATAAAGGCTTTAAGTAAATCAAATTTATTTCTTAAAAAATCAACCGTTGTTTGCGCTAATGCCTTGTTATTTAATCTTTTCAAAATCGTTGTAGCCGTGCTTACAAAGTGGGCAAACGATATCTTCAGGTAGTGGGTGACCTTCATAAACCCAACCGCAAATCTTGCAAACGTAACCGGTAATACCTTCCGTTTGTGGCTTTGGTTTAACGTTGTTTTGGTAGTAGGTATAGGTCATGGTTTCCTTGTCGGAAATCACTCTGGATTCGGTTACGGAGCAAATGAACATTCCGTGGGTGTTTAAGTCTATATACTGTTCTACCTTTAAAGACATAAAGGAATTGATATATCTGGGCAAGAAAACAAGTCCGTTATCAGAGCGTAAGGGGGTGCAGTCCTTAAATTTGTCAACAGTTCTTCCGCTAACAAAGCCAAAGTTTTCAAAAACGCTGAAGGGAGCTTCCACTGTTAGGCAGTTAACGTTCATAATTCCCGTTTGCTTAATAACGTGATGAGAGTAGTTTTCCTTATTGATGGTAACTGCAATTCTGTTGGGGGTATTGGTTACCTGTGAAACGGTATTAACGATAAGTCCGTTATCCTTTTTACCATCGTTACAGGTTACAACGTATAAGCCGTATCCAATATTAAACAGTGCGCTAAGGTCGTTTTTATTTGCCTTTTCGCTTTGTGCGATATAGTCCTTGCAAAGCTCTTCTGCTAAAGCGTTAACGCTTTGGTTGGAGCTTTCGTTTAAAGCAGATAAAATGGTTACGTTATTTTCTGTGTAAGTGATATTTTTGCTCTTTTCCAGCATACCCTTCATAACCTTGGTTGCAAGGGGAGCCCAGCTTCCGTTTTCTATAAATGCAACGGTGCGGTTTTGGAAGTTGCGTTCTGTTAAATGATTTATAAACTCACGCATGAAGGGGAATATATCTGCGTTGTAGGTAGTGGTTGCAAGAACTAATTTGTTATATCTAAAGGCATCTTCAACCGCTTCTGCCATATCACAGCGAGCAAGATCGTTAACAACAACCTTGGGTGCGCCAAGCTCCTTAAGCTTTTCTGCAAGAGCCATAACCGCCTTTTTGGTGTGGCCGTAAACAGAAGTGTAGGCAATCATAATGCCTTCATCTTCGGGCTGGTAGCTAGACCAAGTGTTGTAAAGGTTTAAGTAGTAGCCAAGATTTTCCGTTAAAATAGGGCCGTGTAAGGGGCAAATGATTTGAATATCTAAGGTAGAAGCCTTCTTTAAAAGGGCTTGAACCTGAGCACCGTACTTGCCAACTATGCCAATGTAATATCTGCGTGCCTCGCAAGCCCAGTCCTCTTCCACGTCTAACGCGCCGAATTTACCAAACCCGTCCGCAGAGAATAGAATTTTATCGGTGCTGTCATAGGTAACTATTACCTCGGGCCAATGCACCATGGGCGCGGTAACAAAGGTTAGTTGGTGATTACCAAGTGAAAGGGTATCCCCTTCACCAACCACGATTCTTCTTTCCTCAAAGTCGGTGCCGAAGTAGTTTTTCATCATAATAAATGCCTTAGATGAAGAAACTATGGTTGCTTCGGGGTAGCTCTTTGCAAAGTTAAGTATGTTTGCAGAGTGGTCGGGCTCCATATGCTGAACGATTAAATAGTCGGGCTTTCTGCCGTTTAGCGCGTTTTGCAGGTTATCCATCCATTCGTGGGTGAATCTTGCGTCAACGGTATCCATAACGGCAACCTTTTGGTCAAGAATAACATAAGAGTTATACGCCATACCGTTAGGCACGTCGTACTGACCTTCAAATAGGTCAACCTCGTGGTCGTTAACGCCTATATAAAGAACGTCCTTCGTAACTTTCATTTTTATACCTCGTTTAAGTTGGCGCACCTTATGCGCCCTTTTTTTATTTTTATATTGCAAATCGTTTGCGCTATATTTTGTGTTTTTATACCGGCATCAATATGCGCCGTAATTTTATTTCACCGTTAGCAAAAGCGCAACAATTCGCCTATTAGTTTATAATATTTTTGCCAAAATTTCAACAAAAATTTCACACTTTTAAAATTCTTTTAAAATTTTTCCTTGGGTGGTAATTACCGTAGTTTTTAAGGGTATATCTCTTCCGCTGTTTAAAAGCGCCTTTTTTACGGCTACTTCAAGCCCACCGCAACATCCAACGCTCATTATTACAAGGTGGATGCTTTTAATATTATTTTGCGTAAATATTTCGGTAAGCTTTTGGGAATAGTCCACACCGTCTAGTTTGGGGCATCCCACTAAGGTTACGCGGTCTTTCATAAAGTCTAAGTGAAAATTAGCGTAAGCGTATGCAGTGCAGTCCGCCGCGATTAGTAAATTTGCATTTTCAAAGCAGGGCGCGTTTACCGGTAAAAGCTTGATTTGGCAGGGCCACTGGTTAAGTTGGCTTTGCGCGCTACCGTATGAGGTGGGATTATTGCTTTCGCTTGTTGCAGTAGATGCTTGCTTTAACGCCTTTGCTTTAAGAACTGCCTGCTCGTCGTAAGCAGGTGCTTCGCGCTCTTCAAAAGTAATTGCGCCGGTAGGGCAAGCGGGTAAACAGTCACCAAGCCCGTCGCAGTAATGTTCTTTAGAAAGGGTTGCCTTTCCATCTATAAGCTCAATGGCTCCTTCGTGACAGGCTGTTACGCACAGACCGCAACCGTTGCATTTTTCTTTATTTATATTTATAATTTTTCTTATCATAAAGTCCTTTTTTATTGTTGGTTTTTAATTTAGTATATGTAGTTAATCGACTTATACGCCCACTTTTTATATAAAAATACGAAAGTAACGGTTAAAATTACCTTCGTATTATAGCTCTATTATTTATTCTCGAAATGTTTAGCAACCATTTCAAGCATATCTCTTATTTTTATATGTTGTGGGCAAATATCTTCACACGCACCGCATTTAATGCAATCGCTTGCCTTGCCGTTTTTCTTTGTGCTCATTGAATAGTGCCAATTGCGAATAACGCCGGTGAAAACCTTTTCATCGTTAAAGTATGCAAATAAATCGGGAATGCGAATGCTTTGTGGGCAACCCTCAACGCAGTAACTGCAACCGGTGCAGGGGATTACCTTAAGTGTTTCAAGCAGTGCCTTAACTTCTTCAATGGTCTTAAATTCTTCCTCGCTAAGAGGCTTAAAGTCGGTCATAAAGGAAAGGTTATCTTGCATTTGGGCAAGGTTACTCATACCCGATAAAATCATAACGTTGTTTTCAAAACTACCGCAGTATCTAATAGCATAGCTTGCAGGGCTAGCGTTTCCAAGTAAAGCGAATTTTTCAACGGCTTGGGTTGGTAGGTTGGCAAGTTGACCGCCCTTTACGGGCTCCATAATCAAGCAGGGCTTGCCGTGCTTTAAGCAAACGTCATAGCAGGCGCGTGATTGAACGTCTGCATCCTCATAGTCAAGGTAGTTAAACTGTATTTGAACTATTTCTATTTGAGGATATTCAGTAAGAATTAAATCAAGATAGTCTGCGCTATCGTGGAAGGAAAGTCCAACGTGCTTAACCTTGCCTTCCTTCTTAAGCTCGAAAGCCTGCTCGTACGCCTTACACTGCTTAAAATGGGGGTAATTGCCACGGCCTTGGGCATGCATGAGATAAATATCAAAATAATCCACCCCGCAAGCCTCAAGCTGAATTTCAAAGATTTTTCTAACTTCATCTTCGCTTTTAAAGTAAGGGCCGGAAAGCTTGTTGGTTAAAATAAAGCTTTCCCTTGGGTAGCGCTTAACAACGCATTCACGAATGGCAATTTCGCTTTTGCCTTCAAGATAGCCGTGGGCGGTGTCGAAGTAATTAAAACCTGCTTCAACGAAAGCGTCTGCCATTTTAATAAACTCTTCATAATCAACTTCGCCGTTTTTCATGGGAAGTCGCATACATCCAAAACCGAATTTTTTGGGTAGTTTTTGTAATAATTCACTACTTTTATCTAACATAAAGCGCTCCTTTTTGCCTAATTTTTAATGGGGAATATCCCGTTTTTTGCCTTAAATTTTCTATAAATGCGTTAAAATTGAGAATGAGTTTATTTTATTATACCAAATATTCAAAAAATGTCAATAAAAATAACTGTTTTATATTTTTAGAGGGTTAAAAAAGTAAAAATTTTAAAAAAATCACTCTAAAAAAATGAGTGGTAAAGCTAAAAACCGTTAACTTTTTTACTTGCAAAAGGGCAGTTATTCACTCGTTTTTAATAAATTGTGAATAAATAGGTAAAAAAAGAGCAAATTTATACCTTTAGGTATAAAAAAAGTCATAAATCGCTTTACAAAATCTTAAATATATTATATAATATATTTATACTATTATATAAAATAGGAAAGTATTGTTGTTCACCTTTATTAAAAGGTGAAAAGCGAGGTAAAAATAATGGAAATGGAAGAAAAGGCAGGCGTAGTTAATACGCAGTACGGCGAAGGTCAAATTCAAGTTTTAGAAGGACTTGAGCACGTTCGTAAAAGACCCGGTATGTATATCGGTACAACCGATTTACGCGGTCTACATCACCTTATTCAAGAAATCGTAGATAACTCTATAGACGAAGCGTTAGCAGGCCACTGTAATACTATTAACGTGGTTATTAATGCAGACGGCTCTTGCTCCGTTACCGATAACGGTAGAGGTATCCCCACCGGTATTCACCCCACGGAAGGCGTTTCTGCCGTTCAGGTAGTTTTAACCAAGCTTAACGCGGGCGGTAAGTTCGGCGGTGGCGGTTACAAGATTTCAGGCGGTTTACACGGCGTAGGCTTATCCGTAGTTAACGCTCTTTCCGAATGGCTTGAGGTAGACGTTTTTCAAAACGGTAACCACTATAAGCAAATATATAATCGCGGTGTTCCCCAGCGTGATTTACAAATCGTTGATAAAAGCGACGTTACGGGAACTAAGGTTACCTTTATGCCTGATGCAGACATATTTGAAAGCACCGTTTTCAATTATGATACCGTTAAGGTACGCTTACGCGAGCTTGCTTATTTAAATAAGGGCTTAAGAATTACCATAGAAGATAAAAGGGAAGGTCAGGAATGCGCAGACGACTTCTACTATGAAGGGGGTATTCGCCACTTCGTAGAGGATTTAAACCGCAATAAGGAAACCCTTTTTGCAGAGCCCTTCTATTTTGAGCATACTTACGGGGAGGTAACCATAGAGCTTGCTCTTTCATATAACGATAGCTTTACGGAAACTATTTATACCTTCGCAAACAACATTAACACTCACGAAGGCGGTGCGCACTTAGAAGGCTTTAAGTTTGCGCTTACCAAAATAGTTAACGAACGCGGTAGAACGCTTAACCTATTAAAGGAAAGCGATTCACTTTCCGGTGAAGACGTGCGTGAAGGTATTACCGCAGTTATATCCGTTAAGCTTCCGGAGCCCCAGTTTGAAGGTCAAACCAAAACCAAGCTTGGTAATGCGGAAATAAGACCTTTAGTTCAAAAGGCTATGAACGAAGTATTCGGCTCTTTCCTTGAAGAAAACCCCTCTGCTGCAAAAGAGGTAATCATGAAGTGTATTACCGCTAAAAGAGCAAGAGAGGCTGCAAGAAAGGCAAGGGAAGCAACCAGAAAGAGCGCGTTTGAAAGCGTAGCTCTTCCCGGTAAGCTTGCGGACTGTTCAGAAAAGAACGCAGAGCTTTGCGAAATCTTTATCGTAGAGGGTGACTCTGCAGGCGGCACTGCTAAGCAGGGTAGAGATAGAAGATTCCAAGCAATCTTACCCTTGCGCGGTAAAATTCTTAACGTAGAAAAGGTGCGCCCCAACCGCGCGCTGGAAAATGAAGAAATTAAGAGTATGATAACCGCATTCGGTGGCGGTATGCAAGAGGATTTTGACGTTTCTAAGATTCGTTACGACCGTATCATTTGCATGACCGACGCGGACGTTGACGGTAGCCACATCAGAATACTTTTATTAACCTTCTTCTTCAGATATATGCGCCCCCTAATCGAACAGGGCCACGTATATATTGCACAACCTCCTTTATACAAGCTAACGAAGGGCAAGGTAGAAAAATACTGTTACTCAGATGAAGAATTAAAAACAGAGCTAGAAACACTTGGTAAATGTGATATTCAGCGTTATAAAGGTCTTGGTGAAATGAACGCCGAACAGCTTTGGGATACCACTATGAACCCCGCAACCAGAACGCTACTTCGCGTTTCTATGGAAGATGCGCAAGAGGCAGAAAATACCTTCAGTTTACTTATGGGCGATCAACCCGAGCTTCGCCGTAAGTTCATTGAAGAAAACTCTAAGCTCGTTGAAAATCTTGACGTATAGGTCGATTAAAGGAGATTTAGGCATATGGCAAAGAAAGAATTTAATTCCGTTTTAACAGATGAATTTCGTAAAACGTTAGAGCAAACTAAGCTTATAAATATAGAAGTTGATAACGAGCTTAAAAAGTCCTTTATCGCATACGCAATGGCGGTTAACGTTTCACGTGCTATTCCCGACGTGCGCGACGGCTTGAAGCCCGTTCACAGAAGAATACTTTACTCTATGAACGAAATGGGCTTAACCCCCGAAAAGGCGTACAAAAAATGTGCGGCAATCGTTGGTGACGTGCTTGGTAAATACCACCCCCACGGCGACAGTTCGGTTTACGACGCGTTAGTTCGTATGGCGCAAGATTTCTCTATTAACCTTCCGTTAGTAGACGGACACGGTAACTTCGGCTCAGTTGACGGCGACCCCCCAGCTGCTTACCGTTATACCGAGGCAAAGATGAGTAAGCTTGCCGTAGAAATGCTTCGCGATATAGATAAAGAAACTGTAGACTTTTATCCCAACTTCGATGATACCAGAATGCAACCCACCGTTCTTCCCTCAAAGTTCCCCAACCTATTGGATAACGGAACGGACGGTATTGCGGTAGGTATGGCAACCAACATTCCCCCTCATAACCTAACGGAGGTTATCAACGGAACGGTTGCTTTAATAGAAAACCCCGATATTACTGTTGACGAGCTAATGGAACACATTCCCGCACCCGATTATCCCACCGGCGCTATTCAGCTTGGTAGAGCGGGCGTTAAAAATGCTTACAGAACAGGTCGCGGTAGCGTTATTCTTCGCAGTAGATGTGAAATTGAAGATTTTAATAACGGAACGCGCCATAGAATAGTTGTTACGGAGCTTCCTTACCAAGTTAATAAGGAAAAGCTTATTAAGTATATCGTAGAACTAGTTAAGGATAAGCGTATAGAAGGTATTGCGGATATCAACGACGAATCCGACCGCCACGGTATGAGAATCGTTATTGACTGCAAGAAGGACGCTAACCCTCAAGTTCTTCTAAATTCACTTTATAAGCACACCGAGCTTCAGGTAAGTAACGGTATTACCTTACTTGCTTTATTAGACGGCGAGCCCAAGATTTTAAACCTTAAGCAAATTTTAGAAGCTTACGTTAAACACCAAATAGATGTTGTTACAAGAAGAACTAAATACGATTTAGCTAAAACGGAAGAGCGTGAGCATATCGTTAAGGGCTTAGTTATTGCACTTTCTTCTATAGACGAGGTTATTGCGGTAATCAAGCGCTCGCGTGATCGTCAGGAAGCTATCGCAAACCTAGTTGGCTCCTTTAATTTATCAGATAAGCAGGCAGGCGCTATCTTGGATATGCGCTTACAGCGTTTAACCTCTTTAGAAGTAGAAAAGCTTCAAGCTGAACTTGAAGAATTAGATAGAATTATGGCTGACCTTAAGGATATTCTTGCAAGACCGGAAAGAATTCTTGCCATCATTAAGAACGAGCTATTAGAGCTTCGCGATAAGTATCCCTCACCCAGAAAAACTGAACTTTCTTACGATCCTTCAGAAATTGATATTGCAGATCTTGTTAAGAAGGAAGACGTTGTTATCAGCGTAACTCACCTTGGTTATATCAAGCGTTTATCATTAGAAGAATATAAAACTCAAAAGCGCGGTGGCAGGGGCGTTACCGGTCACAAGCCCAAGGAAGAGGACTTCGTTGAAGATATGTTTATTTCTTCTACTCACGATAGATTGCTTATGTTTACCAACTTCGGTAAGGTTTACAGATTGATGGGCTATGAAATCCCCGAAGCGTTAAAGGCTGCAAGGGGCAGAGCACTAGTTAATCTATTACCCCTATCAGAAGGGGAACACGTTTCTGCAGTTATTCCCTTAAATCCCACCGTGGAAGAGCTTCCTGAAGGTGAAGACGGTGAAGAAGTAGCCGTTGCAGAAGGCGCAGAAGTAGCAGAGGGCGCAGAAGTAACTGAAGAAAACGCTCAAGAAGAGGTTGCGGTAGACGGCAAGAAATATATCGTTATGGCAACCCGCCGCGGTTTAATTAAGAAGACTGCAGTTGCTCAGTTCGATAATATTAGAAAGAACGGTAAGATTGCTATTAACCTAAACGAAGGCGACGAGCTTATTTCAGTTCAGGTATCTTCCGGTGAGGATGAAATTTTAGCAGCTTCTTACGAAGGTAAGTGTATTAGATTTAGCGAGCATGACGTTCGCCCCATGGGCCGTGATACTCAAGGTGTTCGCTGTATGCTTATCTCTGATGAAGATAGACTTGTAGAAATGACCGTTGTTAAAGAAGGCTACGACGTATTAACCATAAGCGCTAACGGCTTTGGTAAGCGTAGTGATATTGAAGATTACCGTTTACAGTCACGTGGCGGTAAGGGTATTAAGGCAGGCGTATTTAACGATAAGACGGGTAGACTGGTAAGCTTAAAGCTCGTTAAGGAAGATAACGATATTATGCTTATTGCAGATAACGGCATAGTTATTAGAACACCCGCTTGCGATATTTCTAAGATCGGCCGTGATACCAAGGGTGTTAAGGTTATGAGAATAGACGGCGGTAGAGTAGTTACCGTTGCAGTAGTTGCTCATCAAGAGGATGAAAAGGAAGAACCTATTGATGGCGAAGAAATATTAGAAGGCGTTACCGAAGATGAAGTAGTTACCCCCGCTGAAGAAGGCGAAGGAGTTACTGTTTCAGAAACAGCTAATGAAGATAACGGCTCTAACGAATAACTTTAAAAATTCAATCAAATAACTTTTAAGGAGTAAGCTTTTAAGCCTACTCCTTTTTGTATATATTTAAGTTTTTTATTTTTATAATTTGGTTGCAAGTATTTTACTCAAACCTGCGTTAATCGCTCTATAGCCCCACTTTTTGTTTTAAAATTAAATAAAAACAAATAAGATAAGCGCTAAAAAAGCATTTTTATCCTTAAATAACGGCGGTTTTTAAATGGTTAATAATACTTAAATTGCTTTGACAAATATTTTAAAGAGTATTATAATTAAAATTAAGAAAAATTATTTGATAGGAGATAAAAATGAGTTTTATTAAAAAGTTAATAACCTTACTTTGTATTGTTCTTTGCGGTTCGCTAGTTATTGCCTGCAATACTACCTCTAACAATTCAAGTGAGTCCTCTTCCGGGGTGGAAGAAGAAAGTAGTTTAAGCAGCGAAAGCAGCTTCATCGATTCTAACCGTTCAAGTGAAGACAATAGTTCCGTTGATTCTGATAGCAGTTCAACCGAGGAAGAAATTGTTCCCGTTGGCTTAGAGGTAATCGATCAAACTACTTCCTTTACCGTATTAGAAAAATTCCTTTTTGACGGAACTGTATATTTAGAATATTCAGACGGAAGCAAGGTAGAAATTGATGATTATTGGGTTGAATACGGCAATTATAATAAAGAAAAGGTTGGCAGTTATTCAATTAAAGTTTGCACCAATGAATTTGAAAGTGAATACCAAGTTTCCGTTAATCGCCGTAACACCTTTAAGGTTCTTATGATAGGTAACAGTTTTTCAGACGATACCTCTGAATACGCTCCCATGATAGCTAAGTCGTTAGGTATTACCGACGTTGAGGTTGGTAATTTATTTATCGGCGGTTGTTCTATCAATACTCATTACAATAATTTATTAACCGGCACGGCTGCTTACGACTTCCGTTACTACGGAGCAAGCGGGGCTTGGGATTATACCGTAGGTGGAGTAAAACAATCCTTACAGTATGCAATTAAATACGCAGATTGGGATATTATAACCTTCCAGCAGGCAAGCCCGGATAGTGGCGTTGCTTCTACTTATACTAATTTGTTAAATTTGATAAACGGTGTAAAAAATCTTGCTACTAATAAGGACGTAATATTCTTATTTAACATGACTTGGGCTTACTAAGCTAACAGCACTCACAGCGCGTTCCCGACCTATAGCAATAGCCAAGAAATTATGTATAATTCAATAGTTGGCACTGTTCAGCACACCGTTTTAAGGCATACGGTTATTAGTTCAGTTATTCCCAACGGCACGGCAATCCAAAATGCAAGAACTTCTTTCGTTGGCGATAATTTAACAAGGGACGGTTATCATTTATCTTACGATTTAGGTAGATATATTGCAGGGCTTACTCTTGTTGCAAAGGTAACCGGCATTAGTCCTGAAGAAGTTACTTACGCGCCAAGCGGAATGCTTTCTGCTTACGTAAGCGTTGCTAAAGAAAGCGCGTCTAACGCAATTAACAATCCTTACCAAGTAACTACGTCTAAATATACTAATATGGAAAGTGTTATTCCGGAAGGCTATAGGGAGCTTAGCTACGAAGAGTACGGTTGGACTAATACTTGGGGATTTTGGGATTCCGGTAACGGTTTAACAACCCCTATAACGAATACCTCTCTAGCAGAAAAATTCGTTGCTACTAAAAGATTTACAAAGGCAGAGTTACCCATTGGGTCTATAATCGTAATCGAAAGCGGTTGGCAATACCGCCCCGATGCATGGATGGCAAACAACGGTAAGCCCGCATCAAGACCTAATAACGTTAGCGTTACTTATACGGAAGTTACTGAAGAATGGTGGGGGAGCTATGCAGAGCGCGCGTTCAACGTAAGCTTAACCTCAGGCGCTACCTTAAACGACGGTTCAACCCCTGCAAAATACGAGCTTGCAAAGCAGGCGTTTAAGATTTTTGTTCCCAACACGTCAAAATAGCCGTTAATCGTGCTATAGAGCTACTTTTTATGTAAAATAATAGCGGTTTAATTATAAAAATTAGTAATTACAACAAAAAAAGAGCAACCATGCAAAGGGTGAATTTTGCGTGTTTGCTCTTTTTAATTATAAATTTAAAATTAAATTTTTATAATATATTAACCAAGTAAGCAGTCTTCTAAAAAGTCTAAATCATCGTAAGTAAAGCGCCCGTCGGAGCACATTGCCGCAATGCAAAGACTAATGAATGAAACCTTAACGCTACCGGGTAATCTTTTACAAAGATTGCTTACGTCCCGCTTGATAGATATAGAACGCTTTTGGTCTATCATTTCTTCGTAATAATCCCTGTTTATTTCGCTAATCTTAAATATATATTTTAAAAACTCCCATTCGCCGTTAGATAAATATCCATCTAACGCAAAGCAAACCACAAGGCATTCAATAATACCCTTGTTGGTTTCTAAGTGGTTGTGTGTTATAGGGTTAAGGTAATCAAAAATCTCACGGTATCTATCATAGCCGTATTGCAAAAGCTGGGTAAAATCAAGTGATTTACAGTGATTTAAAATTTCTTGTGCGCTTGGCATATCTATTTTCCTTCCTGTTTTGTTTTTATTACAAAAATATCGTTAATCGCCTTATAGAGGGGTTTTTTAATAAGAAAGCGATGCTTTTTTGCACCGCTTTTTGTTGTTTTATTTTAAAAGTGAAGCTGCTGCTTCGTCAATAATTAAGGTGCAGTCTGGGTGAAGTTGAAGAACGCTTGCGGGAAGACTTTCCGTAACTTCGCCGTGAATCATTCCGTAAACGGCTTTAGCCTTGTTAGCACCGCTTGCTAAAATTAAAATCTTTTTAGCGTTCATAATGTTCTTTAAGCCCATAGTAAAAGCTTGGCGGGGAACTTCTGAAATATCATTGAATAATCTTGCGTTGTCTTTAATGGTGCTTTCCTGAAGGTCAACTACGTGGGTTACGCTACCAAAGGGAGTGCCGGGCTCGTTAAATGCAATATGACCGTTAGAGCCTAAGCCTAAAAGTTGAATATCCTGTTGAAGAACCTCTAAAAGCGCGTTATATCTTGCGCATTCTTCTTCTGCATTTTCTGCCTTGCCGTTTTCTATATTGGTGTTGTTTAAATCAATATCAATATGGTTAAATAGGTTATCACGCATGAAATATACGTAGCTTTGGTCGCTAGTAACGTCTAAGCCCTTGTATTCATCAAGGTTAACCGTTTTAATATTTTTATAAGAAGTGCCTTGTTTGCAATCTTCAATCATTCTTTTGTAAAGACCGATAGGGGTAGTACCGGTTGCAAGACCTAAAACGCCGTTGGGGTTAGCAACAACAACCTGCTTCATAATTTCAAACGCCTTATCGCTCATCTGTTCGTAATCTTTAACAACGATAACTTTCATTTTGTATCTCCTTTATTTAGTGGATTTGCCGTAACGGTAAGATTTTTTAAAAACAACTGCCGTTTGCGCCATCACCATTTTAAATTCTAACAATATTTTAACAGTTTTTATTCTTTAAATCAAGTATTGATTTAACTCTTTTGTTTTATTTGCACATTTAAAGTCCTATAGTGAAAAGAAAATGGGGTAAAATACAACAAAGGGCTTTATTTTTTGCCCTTTGCCTTTGTAAATTATTAAATTTTATCTTCAAATCTAACAGCGGTAAGCTTTTCGCCGTCAAGCTCTAATCTGCAAATACGCGCGGTGCGGTCGTCGCCGATAAGTCGCTTATCGGGAACTAAATCTCTTCCGTGATAAACGGCGTACCAAACTCCGTTATCTTTAATAACGCTGTTGTGGCCCGTGCCTGCTTCAAATTCGTTCTTACAAATAAGTGGGCAGTAGGTGTTTTCGTTGGGGTATTTTGTGAATTTAATCTTGGTTAAATCTCTTTCTGCCGTTTTAGCAACCGCATAGCCAAGGTAGTAATATTCGTTTTGGTAGCAGTTACCTGAATAAATTAAGTAATGCCAGTCCCCTTCGTTAAAGTAAAATGCGCCCTCTAAGGTGTGCCAATGCTGATCTTGCTTAAATCTGTTTTTCATAAAGATTTCTTCATCTAAGGTGGGGCGAACTACCGCAACAGGGTTACCACAGGGGGTAAATGGATCGCTCATTTTATCAACTACAACGTAAGTGCCTGCGCGTTCTGCTTCGTAATCGTTTACCGAATAGAAGATGAATAAGCCTGCTTCGTTTTCAACTACGTGTGCGTCTATAGAAAAGGGTGCTATTATTTGCTTTGCGTTAACGAACGGGCCGTTAGGAACGTCTGCAACGGCAACGTGCATAGCCTGCTCGTGAACGTCATCGCTTTCTTTAGGCATGCAAGAAACGTACATATAATATTTGCCGTTAATAATAGTAACTGCAGGCGCCCAATATTCCTTTTTATCAGCTAAGCTAAAAACAACGCCAATATCAGTATATTCACCGCATAAAGAAGTTGCTTCGTATGCGTGAACGCCGTCACATCCCGTAACGTACATGTAATACTTGCCGTTATCTGCTTTTAAAACGTATGGGTCTGCCTGAGAGTTAAATTGACCTTCTTTGTAATGAATAAGCTTCATAATTAAATCCTTGTTTGTAAGTTAATTTTTAAGTTGCTTTGGCATTTTTTATAGGTGTTTGCCTTATTTTTGCGCCATTGTTTATTATAACACCGCGAAGGGTAGTTGTCAATACTTTTAGTTAATTTTTAGCCGTAGTTATATTTTTTAACTAACGTGTGCCGTTTTTTAATGTTTTTAAAGTATAAAATAGTTTATTATTAAGGAAACTATGCCGTAATAGGTTAATGCGGAAACCAAGTCGCTTGCAGTAGTTATTAGCGGACCGGATGCCGCCGCAGGGTCTACCCCCATCTTTTTAAATAAAATGGGAACGGCGCAACCGCAAAAGCCGGAAACTGTCATAGAGCAAACCAAGGCAATCGCAATACACGCAGAAAGGGTAAAGGACCTATCTAAGGGCATATCTTTAAAGAAGTAAACGTATGCGCCAAGTAGCGCAAAGCTTATTATAGCCAAGAAAATTCCGTTAATAAAGGCAAGGCTTATTTCGTTTGCAAACATTCGCCTTATCTTTTTGCGCTGGGTCGCTTCGGGTAAATTCCTAATAGTAACGCCAAGCGCTTGAGTGCCTGTATTACCGCTCATACCAAGAATCATTGGTTGGAAGAACGCAAGCAAGGGTAGCATTGCAACAACGTGGTCAAATATGCCTATCAATGCAGATACGCCAAGGCTTAAGCAAAGCAAGATTAAAAGCCAGGGAAGCCTTGCTTTAAGGCTTAAAAGTAAGCTGTTTTTTTCTTCAGTATAAGAAGAAATACCTGCTAGTTTAGAATAGTCTTCCTTTAACTCGTTTTCCGTTGCTTCAACCAAGATAGCGTCCGTAAGTGCGCCTATAAGGCGATTATCGTTATCTACAACGGGCAAAGAATCTTCAGAATAGTCTTGCAAACTCTCTAAAACGTCTGCAATTTTTAAATTTGCGTTAAAGCAGGGGTAAGATGTTGCTATAATATCTTCAAGCGGGGTATTAGCTCTTGCAATAAATAAATCTTTAAGCTGAATAGCGCCGTAGTAGCAATCCTTTTCGTCCGTTACGTAAATGGTGGTTATGTTATTACAGCTTTCTGCTTGAGCAATTAAGCTGTTCATGGCTTCCTTAACGCTAAAGGTGTTCTTTATGCTTACGAAGTCGTTAGTAATAATACTACCAAGGCAGTCCTCTTCGTAGGTGGCAATAAGTTCAACGTCTTTTGCAACCTCTTCATCAAGTAACTCTATAACCTCTTTTTGCTTTTCTTCATCTAACTCTTCTAACACGTCAACCGCGTCGGCAGAGTCCATTTCCTCAATAATGTCTGCAACCTTTTGGTTAGATAGTTCATCTACAAACTCTGCGGGGTTATCTAAGTATGCAAATATATCAGAAAGCTCTTCGTTAGAAAGAACGGTGTAAAGTCTAAGTCTTTGATCCTTGGGTATTTCGGGTAAGATATCCGCAATATCCTTAGCGTGGTAGTCAGAAAGCTTTTCGCGCAATTTTTCTGCGTGGTAGCCTGCGTTTATAATTTGCATTAACTGGCTTTCTCTTATCTTTTGCGGATCGTTTTCATTTGGCAAAAGAAAATCCTTTTCTTCCATTGCGAATACCTCCTTTTGATGATATGCACGCTTTCGCGTGATGATATGCAACCTTGCGGTTGGTGGTAAAAGTAGGGCTATAGGTCGATTATCTATAGTTTTTTACTGTTAAATAAGTAGCATTAGAGCAAAACCGTAATATACCGTTATTGCTATAAGGTCATTTAAGGTAGTAATTAAAGGGCCGGATGCAACCGCAGGGTCAACCTTTAATTTGTTTAAGGTAATGGGAATAAGAGCGCCCGTTAAAGAAGCAACCGTGGTAGAAATTAACATTGCTAGGCCCACGGCAAATCCCGTTTGTAAATCTGTTGTAAACGAGCCTGTTGCGCTGGTTAAGTATGCGTAAAGGGTAACTGCGGTAAATGAAATAAGCCCTGTGATTAAGCCTATAAATAAGCCTACCTTTACTTCGTTAAATAAAAACTCGCGCTGTTTTTTGCCGTCGTCTGAATAATCGGAAAGCAGGTTGACCGCAGAAGCCAGCGTTTGGGTGCCTGTGTTACCACTCATACCTGAAACAAGCTGTTGGAAGCTTACTAAGAAAGGCAAGCCAATAACAACCGCTTCAAAAATGCCAATATACATACCTATAAAAAGGTCCAAAACAAGCAACACAACAAGCCAAGGCAATCTTTTTAACGCGCCGGAAAAAATCTGTTTTCTTTCAAGCGCTTCCTCTAAATCCTCTTCTGTAAGACCAACTAGTTTTGCATAGTCTTCCGTTAACTCTTCATCTAACGCTTCTAAGGTGTCTGCACTGGTAAGTGCGCCTATAAGGCGATTATCGTTATCTAAAATGGGTAAAGTGGGCTCTGAATACTCTCTTACGTCCCACACACTTTCCTCTACCGTTGCACTTGCGTATAGGAAAGGAAAGGATTTTATTATAATCTCTTCTAACGGTGTATCTGCACGTGCAATAACTAAATCTCTTAATCTAATTGCACCCAAGTAGATGCCGTTTTCATCGGTAACGAATATTGTGGAAATGTTATCCATTTCGCCTGCTTGGTGAATAACACTGCGCGTTGCTTTTTTAACGGTGAGGGTGTTTTGTATACTAACGAAGTCGTTTGTCATACGGCTACCGATTAGCTCGTCCGGGTAAGCGGAAATAAGCTCAACCTCTTTTGCAACCTCTTCGTCCAAAAGCTCTATAACTTCTTTTTGCTTTTCTTCATCTAAGTCCTCTAAGATGTCAACCGCATCGTCAGAGTCCATTTCCTCAATAATATCCGCCACGCGCTCGTTAGAAAGTTCTTCTATAAAGTCCGCAGGGTTTTCTAGGTGGGTGAATATATCAGAAAGGCGCTCGTCGCTTAACGCCTTGTAAAGAATAAGCCTTTGCTTTTTATCTAAAAGGGGAATAGCGCGCGCAATATCGTAATCGTGGTAATCGTAAAGAAGCTCTGCAATTTCGCTTTGCTTTGCGCTTTGAATAATTGCTATAATTTCCGCAATAAAATCGGGTGATTTAATTTCTAATTCTTCATTAAAATCCTTATTCACGCTAAATCCTCCTTGTTTTGATGCAAGCCGACGGCTTGATGATATACAACCTTGCGGTTGGTGATACTAATTATATGCTTAATAGCCAATAAAAAAAGCATCCGCAAAAAACGGATGCTTAAAAAACACTATAATACACAGCGCCCAAAAATATGGGTGCAATTGCAATTTATAATGAAAATAATTCCGTTTAAAATAAATATATTCTGTTTTTAAAATTTAATTTTGTTACTGCGTTAAAGAAATTAAAACTTTCCGCAGGGGGCTCTGTTGAGTTTTTCATAACGTATTTGCTATCCTTTGTGAATGATTGAAAGGTTATTAAAGTAAATGTTAGTATTTATGTGTGAAAGATTTTAAAGTATAAACCAAATTACCTGCAGAAAAGGCAAGCTGACTTTGCATTTTTACTAAAATTCTGCGGTAAGTTGCTTGGTCAACCGTATAGTATAGGTCAATGCTACTGCCAGAGAAGGTATTTGCAATAGAAAGCTTAACGTTGTAAACGGTAAGTTCAGTTTCATCTGGAGTTTGACCGGTGGGAACGGTAAACTTTTGAAGCTTTACCGTTGAAGTGGGGTTGGTTGAATCAAGTGATAAATACATTTTTTGTATCTTGTTATCCAATGCGCTCAACGTGTAAAAATAAGAGCTAAAGCCGTTTTCACCAAGGTCGGAAGCGCGTGGGATAAAGAATAGACTTTCGTTATCGAAGAAAATACCTTCCTTTGCGTAATCTTCAATTTTAACACCCTCTTTATTGGGAACCTTAAAGCCTTCGGTTGCCTTTTCACCGCAAGTAAGGTCAATAATAGCACTGCCTTCTTCGCGGTTATACGTGGTTTTAAGTGTATATTCCATCGTGCCGAACGAAGCGTTTCCACCTAAAGAGGTTGCAATACTGGGCACGGTAGAAAGTAAATATTTTTCGCTGTATAATGGGGTAAGATTATCTGCAATACCAAGGAAGTAAACGGCAGAAGTAGCCACGTCGTTAACGGTTGCTCTGACGTCTGTTGTGTAAACGTATTCACCGGTCAAAGAAAGGCTTGTAGAGAACTTATAGCAGGCAGTTCCTTGGTAGCTTGACTTTTCTAAGCGAGTAGTTAACGTGCCACTAATATCTGCAGTTAAGTAGTTATTAGAAGTATCTTCCGGAACTATAGGTTCAAAGCTAATTTCGTAAACACATTCTTCAAGCACGTCACCAACGCCGGTTTCATCAAGGTTCTTTAGCCAATTGGATTTATGAACCAAATTAGTGCTTACCGCAGGCTGACCGCTGCCAAAGCATGCAGATGAAAATAGTGTTGTTAAAGTTAGAATAAAAATTAAAGCGCTTTTAAAAAATTTCATTTATTCACCAATAGATAAGTTTATTTACAGTAATTTCTATTTAATTATAGCAGTATTTTTTTTAAAGTGCAACCTTTTTTATAAATTGCAGTAAATAAAATAAAATTTAATTAAAAAATTACCTCAAAAGTATTGAAAAAATTGGCGTTTTATAGTATACTTATATGCAAGAAATACTTTACTAAATAGACTCTTTGGTTTAATTGCCTTAAAATTAGCTTTTAACCGTTGCATATTAGAAAGGAATTTTTTTAATCCCTCCTTATTCTTAAAGATATCGATTGGAGAAAAAATGTCAGAAGAAAAAAGAAAAAAAGGCATAAAGCCCGGTCAAAGAAGAACGTGGTTTAAGTGCGTAAAAGCCATTTTAAAATTATTCATAAAAAAACCACGCTTCGTATTCCTTGGGGAGGAATTTGTTGACTGTTGCTTGGTTTTAAGCAATCACGTTGGGGCAAGCGCGCCTTTAACGCTGGAATGCCATTTTCCAAAGCCCTTTAGATTTTGGGGTACTTACGAAATGAACTCTTCCTTAAAGGAAGTTTACAAGTATTTATCAGAAATTTATTTTCACCAAAAAAAGCATTGGAAGCTATTCTGGTCAAAGCTGTTTTGTATAATTGCCGCGCCCGTGGCTTATTTATTTTATCGCGGGCTAACCCTTATTTCTACCTATCGCGATCACAGGTTTAGAAATACTTTAAAAGAAAGCATCAGAACAATAGAAGCAGGCGCAAGCTTGGTCATCTTCCCGGAAGATTCTTCAAAGGGTTACTTCAGTACCATAACCGGCTTCTTTTCCGGTTTTGTTACCTTGGCGCACGTATGCTATAAAAAAGGCTATGATCTTCCCATTTACTTAAGCTATTTACGTAAAAAAGATAAGGTGTATATCGTAGATAAGCCAATCCGTTATAGTGAGCTTATGGAAAGCGGGTTAGATAAATACCAAATTGCAGAAGAGCTTCGCCAAAAATGCAACGCGTTAGGCGAAATGGAAATTCCTGCAGAAGTTGCCAAATAGGTCGATTAACGGCTAGTTTGTTGTAAAAATAAACGCAAATTAAATATCAATAAAAGCGATTTTAGTAAAAACTATTATCGCTTTTTTATTTTGCTCCGTTACAACAAGTGGTTGATAAAAAGTATTTTTAATTATAAAAAAACAACCGTTGTTCGCGCCATCGCCTTTTACTTTAAAAGGTGGAAGTAGTTAAATAAAATTAGGCAAAAGGGTAAAAAGTGTTAATTATTTTTAAAAATTTACTTAATATTATTGTGTATATTTTAAGTTTATGTTAAAATAGCGGTATAAACGCAAATCAAGAAGGGGAAAAATATGAAGATTAAGCGTAAAAAGGCAAGCTATCAAGAAGTGCTAAAAATGCCAAAGGCAAAACACTTTAATCCAAGAAAGCCCAGCTTTTTATTTTCTACAATAGTGCGATTGCTTGCTATCGGTGACCTTACTAAAACTAAGTTTACTTATACGACTGAGCGCGCAGAGCTCTTAAAGCAAGGGCCGTGCTTAATTTTAATGAATCATTCCAGCTTTATAGACCTGCAAATGATTTCTAAAATTATGTACCCCAAAAGATACAATATCGTTTGCACGTCAGACGGGTTCGTTGGTAAAAAGTGGCTAATGCGACTTCTTGGCTGTATTCCCACTAAAAAGTTCGTTACAGATTTGACGTTAATTAAAGATATTAGCTACGCCTTAAAAAAGGGAACGCACGTGCTAATGTATCCCGAGGCAAGCTATAGCTTTGACGGTTGCGCCACCCCATTACCGCAAAAGATGGGCGCGCTTATAAAGCTACTTAAAGTTCCCGTTGTAACGGTTATTACAAAAGGCGCGTTTGCTTACGATCCGCTGTATAACTGCTTGCAAAAAAGAAGGGTTAAAACAAGCGCTCACGTTAAAGGGCTTTTTACTAAGGAAGAGGTACAAAGCCTTTCTGCAGAAGAGCTGTCTAAGCGTTTAGAAGAGCAGTTTACCTTTGATAATTTTAAATGGCAACAGCAAGAAGGCGTAAAGATAAAAGAGCCCTTCCGCGCGGATGGATTGCACCGCATATTATATAAATGCCCCCATTGTAATAGCGAAGGAAAAATGGAGGGAAAGGGCGTAAATTTAACCTGTTCTGCATGCGGTAAGGTATATACCTTAACGGAAGAGGGTTTTATGAAGGCGGTAGACGGTAAAACGGAATTTACTCATATTCCCGATTGGTATAATTGGGAACGCGCTAACGTAAAGCAAGAAATTTTAAAGGGCGAATATTTGCTAGATACCGAAGTTGATATAACTATGATGGTAAACTATAAAGCGGTTTACGATATCGGCAAAGGCCACCTTATTCACAACGAAAACGGCTTTACTCTTACAGGCGCAAACGGCGAGCTAAATTATAGCCAGCCACCCCTTGCATCTTACAGCTTATACGCAGACTATTATTGGTATGAAATTGGGGACGTTATTTGCATTGGTAACAACGATTGCCTATATTATTGCTTCCCCAAAAAACAGGGCGTGGTTTCTAAAACAAGAATGGCAACCGAAGAGCTGTTTAAATTAAATAAGCATAGCAAATAAAAACAAAACTCTGCCTTGATTGGCAGAGTTTTTTATATACGTTATGGGTTTTTTGCTACCTTTTCGTTAAAAATTACCGTTAATTCACCCTTTTAAGCTAATAAATCCTTAACGAAATACGCGTTTGTATTTGCGTGCTTGCCTTCCTTATCGGTTACGGTTATACGAACGAAAATATCATCTTCTAAAACGTTAAAGCAAGCTTCGGTTAGGGGCTTATCTTCAGCGTAAAGAACTTCCGTACGGCGAACGCCACAGTTAAGTCTAATGCTTTCTGCTCCTTCGCAGGTTATATGAATTTTACCATCTTCAAACCAAAGCTCGTTGATTTTTGGGCCTTGAGAAGCATAGAATTTACCGTTTACAAGAGCGTCCGTAATAGCGGTGTATTCAAGCTTGGGCGCTTTAATCATAGTAAATCCGCCAAAGGAATCACACTTCTTGCTATCAAAGGGATGAACGTTGTGGTTATCGTCAGTAGCGGTGCAAAAGATTTGGTTTCCTAATAGCAATAACTCGTCGTAAATCCTTTCGTTATAATCGTTAAACCCGCCAACTAAACAGCTGTTGTTAACTATTTCCATAGCGTGCATATTCTTATAACCGCCGTATTCGTTAAGCGTTTCCATAGACCAAACGGGGTGGTTATAGGTAACGAAAAATCCGTTATCTCTTCCCACTTTCATCATTTCACTAATGCCTTCTGGGGAATAAACGCGTTCGTAGTCTGGCGCGCTTTCGTCAAACTTAAGCTGGCTTCTAAAGCCGGGTGCGTTACCGAATAAATATTTTTCGCGGTGGTAAAGCACTTGGTTTAAATTATCCGGCTTTAACGCTATAAAGCACATATGGCAGGTTTTAATTTTTTTAAAGGGCGCGTTGGGGATAAACTCGTTAACCTCTAACTCGTAGCCGTTTAACGCTAAAAATCTTTGGTCGCAAAGGGTGGCGCGGTCAAGTAAAATATCGTGGTCTGTGTATGCAATAACGGAATAACCCCTTTTTAAGTAAGCATCTTTTACCTGCTCGGGGGTAAGCTTTCCATCTGAATTAGTGGTGTGGCAATGTAGGTTAGCTTTGTAAAAATTACCTTCGTTTGGTAAGAGATATTTTTTCATTTTTTCATCTCCAAAATAAAGTTAAGCATATTATATCACTAGTAAAAGTTAAAGTCAATATTAAAGCCAAAAAAACTCGTAAATATATTTAATTTTACTTTTAAAAGGATTACCAAAAATAAAAAAACCACGCTATAGCGCGGTTAATGGGGTGTTTGCTTACTGTTCGCTTATTCCTGCAAGATAGTCTAAGGAAACTTCAAAAAATTTAGCAAGGGCAATTAGGCTAGATAAAGTGGGTTCTCTTAAGCCGTTTTCCCATAAGCTAATAATTCCTTTACTAACGCCAATTTCTTTAGCTAACTGAATTTGACCTATTTTCTTTTCTATTCTTAATTCTTTTAAGCGTTCTGCAAAATTATTATTCATATTATAACCCAAAAAATATTATTCTCAATTACCTAAACGATTAAGCAAAATTGATAATAAAATTATCTCACAAAAGTAAGAATTTTACTTGACTTCTTACTATTGTAAGAGTATAATAAAAGTGTTCTTCAAATAGAAGGATAATATTTTTACAAAAAAGGAGAAGAATAAATGAGAAAAGGTGTAACAATTTTAATCAGTTTACTATGCATAATCATAGTATTCTTTGCAAGCTCTTGCGGTATTCCCAGCAGTTTGGGCGAAATAACTTTAAACCTTACTGAAAACGGATACGAAGAAATTGAGATTTATGAAGACGAAGAAGTTGCGGATTTGTTAGATTGCGAGGGCAAGCTTTATATACTAGAAGGATATAAGGATGGCATTTCCGAAAAATACGTTGCAATATTTTCTTTTGAAAAACGTAATGACTTTAAAAAGGCTTGTGAAGAAATAGATGGTTTAATTGAAGAATTTTTCGGCGAGGATGACGATAAGGTTGCTTACGAAACAAAAGGTAAAATGATTATTTTAGTAAGTAAAAAAAGTGTATTGGATGATTTAAAATAATAGGAGGTACATATAATGAAAGTAAAGAAGGTTGCTATATTTGCCGTTATAGTTGTTGCTATTACTGTACTTTTAATTGTGATTTGCAGTGGCTCAAAGGTAGGAAAGTATATTGATAACTTAGTTGAAGTAGGTTATGAAATTGAAGTTTATATGCCTGATGAAGATGAAAGAGAAGAAGTTAATATGGAAGGTAAAATTGTTGCAATAAACGCTTTTAAAGCCGGAATGACAACAAATTCAGATAAATACGTAAGCATTTTCGTATTTGAAAACAAAAGTGATTTTAATACCTTCTATGAAGATTATATTGAAGAATACGAAGAATATATTGAAGAAGGGGAAATGGTTATTAAAAAGAAGGGTAAAGCTTTAATAATCGTTAATGACGAAGACGTATTAGATGATGTACTTGGCTAATTATTTTTCACAGTTATTTAAAAATAAAAGGCAAAAAATCTTTTAAAAAAACAAGCAAAACAAAAAAATCACGCTCTTTTTCGGGCGTGATTTTTTATGTGCTAAAATAAATTTATTTTTACAAAAACCATGCTATAGCGCGGTTAATTGGGTGTTTTAGAAGCATTTGCCCGTTTTGCAGTCGCCTATTTCGCCACCCTTAAAGCATACCTCGTTGGGGCATTTGCCTTCTGCAATTATACTGCAAATATTATTCACGGTGGTTTCTGCAATATTTTCTAAAGCTTCTTCGGTTAAAAATGCTTGGTGAGAGGTTACTATTACGTTGGGCATAGAAATAAGTCTTGCTAAAACGTCGTCATCCATAATATGGCCGGAAAGGTCTTCAAAGAAAAAGTCTGATTCTTCTTCGTAAACGTCTAAGCAAGCACCGCCTACCTTACGTTCCTTAATGGCGGTAAGCAACGCTTCGGAATCAACTAGCGCCCCGCGTGAGGTGTTAATAATAACAACCCCCTTTTTGCATTTTTCAAGGGCAGTTTTATCTATTACGTGGTGAGTTTCTTCCGTTAGGGGGCAATGAAGTGAAATAATATCGCTATTTTCAAAAAGCTCGTTAAGTTCTACGTATTTAACCTTACCGCTAGCTATTAGCCCTTGGTTTGGGAATTTATCAAATGCAAGCACGTTCATTCCAAACCCTTTGCAAATATCAATAAATACTTGGCCTATTCTACCCGTACCTATAACGCCAACCGTTTTACCGTGAAGGTCAAACCCCGTCATGTTGGCAAGGCTAAAGTTAAAATCGCGGGTGCGAATATACGCCTTGTGTATTCTTCTTACTATAGTTAAAAGCATTGCAACGGCGTGCTCTGCTACGGCGTAAGGGGAGTATGCAGGCACTCTTACAACGTGAATTTTAGAAAGCGCGTGTTTTACGTCTACGTTATTAAAGCCCGCGCACCTTAGCGCAATAACCTTAATACCCATTTCGTAAAGCGCATCTATTACCTTGCTATTTGCAACGTCGTTAACGAATATGCAAACCCCGTCGAACCCCTTTGCAAGGTAAACGGTATCTTCTGTTAATTTAGTTTCAAAATATTTAAAGCAAACGCCGGCTTTTTTGCCGTATTTTTCAAAGGACGGCTTATCGTAAGGCTTTGCATCAAAGAATGCTATTTTCATAAAAACTCCTTTTTATGTGAGTATGTGAATACGTGTTAAAATTATGCTTTTATGCCGTTAATCGCGCTATAGGCTATCTTTTTCCGCCCTTTTTACCACCGGTAAAGGGCTTTTTACCCGTAGTTTTTTTATTTTGCGGTTTGGTTTTGGTTTGGGTAAAGGGCTGTTTGGGGTTGGGGCTGTCGTCTGCAACCAAGCAGTTTTTACCCCTACCTATTAAATCGTATCTTCCCGCCTTTTTAAGCGCAGAAAGAACGAACGCCTTATTTTCCGGGCGGTAGTACTGAAGTAGCGCGCGCTGTTCAGCCTTTTCTTGCGGTGTTTTGGGAACGTAAACCTCTTCCATAGTATAGGGATCTAACCCCGTATAGAACATACAGGTAGAAACCGTGCCGGGGGTGGGGTAGAAGTCCTGCACCTGCTCGGGATGAAGATTTTCACTTTTTAAAAATAAAGAAAGCTCTATTGCGTCCTTTAAAGTGCTTCCCGGGTGTGAAGACATTAAATAGGGAACTAAAAATTGCTTTTTATTAACGCTTTGGGTAATTTCGTAAAAGCGTTTTTTAAATCTATTGTAAACCTCTATATTAGGCTTGCCCATTCGCTTAAGCACGTTATTGCTACAATGCTCCGGCGCAACCTTAAGCTGACCGGAAACGTGATGCTCAACCAGCTCTTTAAAAAAACTTTCGTCCTTATCGGCAATAAGGTAGTCGAAGCGAATACCTGAACGAATGAAAACCTTTTTAATCTTGGGTAGCTTTCTTAGCTTGCGTAAAAGGGCTAAATAGTCCTCGTGATTAACCTTAACGGCAGGGCAAAGGGTGGGCGCAAGGCATTTTTTATCCGGGCACATACCGCGTTTTTCCTGACCGTCACAGGAAGGCGCGCGGAAATTTGCGGTTGGTCCGCCAACGTCGTGGATGTATCCTTTAAAGTCCGGCATTTCGGTAATTTTAACCGCTTCTTCAATAACGGATTGGTGGCTTCTTACGCTAATCTTGCGACCTTGGTGGTATGCAAGCGAGCAAAAATTACAAGCTCCGTAGCAACCGCGGTTGTGAATAATAGAAAACTTAACCTCTTCTATACCGGGCACTCCGCCAAGCTCTTTATAAGAAGGGTGGTAATCACGCATAAAGGGAAGAGAATAGGTTGCATCCATTTCTTCGGTGGTAAGCGGTAGGCAAGGCGGGTTTTGAATAACTATTTTATCGCCGTGGCGTTGAATAATTTTTTTACCGCGAATTGCATCATGCTCTGCTTGCTGAATAAAGCAAGCCTTGGCGTAATCTCTTTTACCTTGCGGGGTGGGCGCGGAAACCGCCTCAAACGAAGGACATTCTTTAACGGGCCCGGCCTTATATTCGCTTGTTTTAACTGCGTAGCAAGTACCCAAAATATCGTGAAGCTCTTTTATACTTTCGCCCGCGTTTAAGCGGTTAGCAATTTCCACGATATGCTTTTCGCCCATGCCGAACATTAAAAGATCAGCGGTGCTATCTAATAAAAGGGAAGGCATAACCTTATCTGCCCAGTAATCGTAATGCGCAAATCTACGCAAAGAAGCTTCTAAACCGCCAATAGCAATAGCCACGTCGCCAAAATATTTTCTTATTTCCTTGCAGTAAACGGTAACCGCTCTATCCGGTCTAGCGCCCGCTTTACCGCCGGGGGTATAAGCGTCGTCACTTCTTTTTTTCTTGGCGGCGGTGTAGTGCGCCACCATAGAGTCAATATTACCGCCGTTTACCAAGAAAGCAAGTCTTGGCGCGCCAAACTCCGTATAATCGCTTTTGCTTTTTGGTTGGGAAATAATGCAAACCTTATATCCCTTGCTTTCCAGCACGCGTGAAATTATAGCAGTACCAAAGGATGGGTGATCTACGTAAGCATCCCCGGTTACTAAAATAAAGTCCGCCTGAGTCCAACCGCGTTCCAGCATTTCATTTTTGGTTATTGGTAAAAATGGCATAGTAAAGCCCTCAACAGTAAATTTCTTTTGTAAGTATACCAAAAACTCAAAAAATAATCAACGGTTTTTAGGCAAACAAGCGCTAATAAAAATAAGGCAGTAAGCAAACGGCCAATTATTTCCACCCTTTTTGCAGTATAAGTAAAGTTAGAATTGATATTAACTAAAAAATAACGTAATTTTTAATAAGTATTTTAAAAGCAAAAAATAGCAAAGGGTGTTTTAGTAAGAATATTGCAAAAAGCCTTGAAAAGCAGTTGGTTTTGTGTTAAAATATAGCTGTAAAAAATGCAATTTACGATTTATAGCCATAAATGCAAACTGTCGGTGTTAAAATTGATAAATATCTTTAAGAGGTGAATTATGAGCAAGGCAATAGGAATAAAAATTACCAAGGCAGGCGATTTTTACGACGTAGGCGCAAGTAAGTTTTTTGGTGCGCCAACCATTCCGGGCGAGTGGTTAGATGATAGATTTACCCAAGATGAAATATTTTTTTGCCAAATAAGGCTTTCTGATATTGCAAAGATTGATAGTGAAAACAGGCTTCCCCACGAAGGCTATTTATACTTTTTCTTGCGCACCGCAAACGGAAAATATGCACTAGAGGCAGTGATTCGTGATTGTTTGGAAAAACCAAGGGTTGCAGTTGATAGGTTTAACGAATGTGTGGAAGGGTACGAGCATTTAGTTGATGACTACCTAATAGAATTTTTTGAGGTAGATGAGGATTATGAGGGAACTAAACTATTTGGCACACCCTCTTCTTGGCAGTATGCAGAAAATCCCCCCAAGCTTTTGTTGCAGTTTGATCCACTTGATACGGATGCCGGCTTTTTAAGCGAGGTTGATGGGTATTTATACTTTTTCCTTGGGGAGGACGAATTGGATTTATCGCAAGTAAAAGCGCATTTGGAGCATAGCTAACGGGCTTAGTATAGAAACGGATGCACTAACGAATTTGATTAAAACAAATGAATAACAAAGTATTACTAAACGGGCTTTTTTACAAGCCCTTTTATTTTTTTGCGGTATTATTTTTTGTTTATAGCATAGCCTTGTTAAAAACCGTATTGTGTTTGATTGTGGATGAAGGTTAGTGAGTTTTTAGTAAATAGCTTGTTAAAAATGCCAAAAACCCCCTTTGTTTTGTGCAAAAGGTGTGAAATTTTTTTTATTTTATAAAAAAAGTAAAAAAAGAGTAGGTAAAGTATAGACCTTTACGGTTTTGTGTGCTATAATAAAAAAGTTAGTAGAAAGAAGGCTTTGTTAAAATAAGTGGTTGATAAATCAACTATTGTTCGTGCATCGCCTTAAAATTTACTAATGAAATAAAAGGAGAAATTTTAAAAATGAAAAAAGTAGCGCTATTACTGTTGGCAATCGTTTTTGCCTTTATGCTTTTCTCATGTGCAGCACCCGGTGCAGGTGAAAGTGGAGTAACTATAGATCCCGGTCACGAGCACGTTTACGATGGTGAATTACAGTATAATGCAACCTCTCACTTCCGCAGATGTAGTTGTGGTAAGGCTGGCATTTCTGAATCTCACGTGGATGAAAATAAAGATGGCTTTTGTGACGTTTGCGTTTTTGGTTTAGAGGTTATTACCTGTGAACACCAATGGGTTGAATACTGTGATCAAAATAAAACCTGTGCTATTTGCGGTGGTTGGCAATGGGATAGTATTCGTGGGCACCTTTATGAAGCGGTTGTAACTGCGCCTACTTGTAAGGATGAAGGTTTTACCACTCATACCTGTTCATATTGCGGTGACGTTTATACCGATACTCCTGTTCCCGCTTTAGGGCACACCCCTGTTGCAGATAGTGCTGTTGCTCCCGATTGTGTAAACACCGGTTTAACGGAAGGCTCTCACTGCTCGGTTTGTGAAGAGGTAATAGTAGCACAAGAGGTTGTTCCTGCATTAGGTCATACTTGGGTAGCGGCTACTTGTAATGATCCTGCAACCTGTGGCGTTTGTGGCGAAACAACAGGTGAGGCTATCGGTCACGATGAAGTTGTACACGAAGCAAAAGCTGCTACTTGTACCGCAATTGGTTGGGAAGTATACGTAACTTGCTCTCGTTGTGATTACAGCACTTACGAAGAAATCCCTGCATTAGGTCATACTGAAGGTACGGTTGTAGTTGAAAATAACGTAGCGCCCGATTGTGTAAGCGATGGCTCTTATGATAACGTTGTTTACTGTACCGTTTGTAACGAAGAACTAAGCAGAGAAACTGTTACCGTTGACGCTTTAGGTCATACTGAAGGTACGGTTGTAGTTGAAAACAACGTAGCGCCCGATTGTGTAAACGCTGGCTCTTACGATAACGTTGTTTATTGTACCGTTTGCGGTGAAGAGTTAAGTAGAAAAACTGTTACTGTTGATGCTTTAGGTCATACTGAAGGTACGGTTGTAGTTGAAAATAACGTAGATCCTGATTGTGTAAGCGCTGGCTCTTATGATAACGTTGTTTACTGTACCGTTTGTAACGAAGAACTAAGCAGAGAAACTGTTACCGTTAACGCATTAGGTCATAAGCCTGGCGCGGAAGCAACTTGTACCACC